>DATJHD010000308.1:0-6675 GCA_035494275.1 Croceibacterium sp. | reverse complement strand
TCGGCGAGAACGGCATCGGTCACACGCCGATGGGCAGCGAGCTGGTCCTCAGCACCGGCGACGCGTTCGACATCTATGCCCAATCAGAGGTCGAAAGCCGCCAGACGATCAGCGGCGAGGAATGGGAAAAGAGCGCCCGCTGGCGGGTGATCAAGCAGGGCCAGGTCGTCGCCCAGGGCGAGGCCGAGCGGCCGAAGACCTTCTATCGCACGACGATGCGCTACACTCTGACCAATGCGAAGCCGCAGGCGGTCGATGTCGAGCTGGTCCAGGGCGGTCTCGACCGAGGCTGGTGGGGCAACGACTTCCGCGTCGTCAGCGAGGACGTCCCCGGTGAGCAGCTCAACGCCGACCGGCGCAAGTATGTCATCAGCGTGCCCGCCAACTCCAAGCGCGTCGTGCGCGTGACCTACGAGACGCGGTACTGAAGGTGGTCTTTCGCGACGCGCCTTCGGGAGGGCGGCTGTTGCCGCCTGCCCCGCCAATGTCCCTCGATGAGCGGCGATCTTCCCTTTATGCTCGCGGCGAGAAGGGACTGAGGGTGTCGAAGGCCCGTGTCGAACCACGCCGGTCGACGGTCCTCCTGGCGCTCGGGCTTGCCTTTTTCGCATCTTCGTCAAGGGCCCGCACCACGATCGACGCCTCACCCCCCACGAGCCTCGCCGTCACCCTCTATCGCGATCCGGACCGGGGCCTGGGCGAGACGATGGACCGCGACGACCCGCAAGGGTTTGCGATGATCAGCGAGACGCGCACCGTCACCCTGCCGCCCGGCGAATCGACGATCCGCTTCGAAGCGGTGGCGGAAGGCATGGTTGCAGTCACCGCGATCGTCACGGGCCTGCCCGGCGGAACGATCGAGAAGAACCGCAACGCCGACTTGCTCAGCCCGGCTGCCCTGGTCGACGGCACTCTCGGCAATCGGGTGACGATCACCAGAACCAACCCGGCCTCCGGCAAGGAGCAGGGCGAAAGCGCGATCGTCCGCACCCGCGCCGACGGCGGCCTGGTGCTGCAGACGAGCGAGGGCTTCGAGGCCGTGCGCTGTTCCGGACTGCCCGAAAAGCTCTCCTTCGAGCGCGTCCCCGCCGGTCTTTCCGCGCAGCCGGTGTTCAGCGTCGACACGCGCACTCCGCAAGGCGGCTCGTACACCGTCACGTTGAGCTATCTCGCGTGGGGCTTCGATTGGCAGGCCCATTATGTCGCGACCGTGCTGGACGGATCCATGGGCGACGCCATGCGCCTCAAGCTGACGAGCTGGCTGACCCTGCTGAACGACAACGGCCAGAGCTTTCGGAATGCCGAGCTGATGGCGGTCGCCGGACGCCTGAACGTGACGAGCGATTACCAGACCCTTGCCGATCCGCCCGAAGCAAGGCCGCTCCAGCTGGTGTGCTATCCGATCGGGCATACCTCGACCGGATCGCCGATCGAGGCGTTTCTGCCTCCGCCGCCGGCCCCCCCGGCCGCGCCGATCGTGGTCACCGGGCAACGACTCCTCCTGAAGGCCGCCAGTGCGGCTTTGGCCGAAGAGGATCTGGGCCGCATTCAGCCATTCATGGCGTCCCAGGAAAACCTCGGCGATCTCAAGCTTTACCGGGTGCCCGAACCGGTAACCGTGTCCGCCAAAGGTCTCAAGCTGGTTGCATTTCTCGACAAGGGCTCGGTCAGTGGCAAGCTGACCTACCAGGCAAGCTGCAGTTGGAGCGTTGCCGACGAGGACACTCCATCGCCGGTGCAAATGCGGTTCGAGACAGTCAATGATGCGAGGCGCGGGCTCGGCGTCGCCTTGCCTGCCGGCGCCGTCACTTTCCTCGAGCCGTCGGCGCGCGGCGATCTGTTCGTCGGTGAGCAGCAGCTGCGCGACTACGCTTCAGGGCAGGATGTCGAGATCCCGCTCGGTGACAGTGCCCAGGTGTCCGCGAGTTGCCGCAAGCTCGTCGGCGATCCGCAGAAAGGCTGGGCGTCGATGCTTGCGACAGTGACCAACGCCAATCCGCATCGCGTCACGCTTCGCCTCAAGCTTGGATCGCCCCTCGATTGGCGGCTGCGCGGGCTTGCGGGCACTCGACTGAAGGACGGCGAGACCGTCTACGAGGTGCGCGTTCCAGCCAACGGCAAGCGGGCAATCCGGTGGGACGTGCGGCTTGCGAGTGCCGACGGATAGGGAATTTGTCGTTCCCCTCTTGTTCCACTGGAACAAATCAGATACGAGTCCGATTTGACAGGGGAAATCGAGCCAATCCGGGCCGGCACCCTAGGCAAGCGATGGAGGCATGTGTCATGGCGGCTGCCAATCTCAAGCTGGTGGAAGGCAAGGACGTGGATCTGGACCGTCAGAAGGCGCTCGATGCCGCCCTCGCGCAAATCGATCGCGCATTCGGCAAGGGCTCGGCGATGAAGCTGGGCCAAAAGGAAACGATGCAGGTCGAAACGATCTCGACCGGCTCGCTTGGGTTGGACATCGCCCTGGGCGTCGGTGGCCTGCCGCGCGGGCGGGTGATCGAAGTGTACGGCCCGGAAAGCTCGGGCAAGACAACGCTGGCGCTGCACGTCATCGCCGAGGCGCAGCGCGGCGGCGGCACCGCCGCTTTCGTCGATGCCGAGCATGCGCTCGACCCGGTCTACGCCAAGAAGCTCGGCGTCGACATCGACGAACTGATCGTCTCGCAGCCCGACACTGGCGAACAGGCGCTCGAGATCGTCGACACCCTGGTCCGCTCGAACGCCATCGACGTGCTGGTGGTCGATTCCGTCGCCGCCCTGGTCCCGCGGGCGGAAATCGAGGGCGAGATGGGCGATAGCCACGTGGGCCTCCAGGCCCGCCTGATGAGCCAGTCGCTGCGCAAGCTGACCGGCTCGATCAATCGCTCCAAGTGCATGGTGATCTTCATCAACCAGCTGCGCATGAAGATCGGCGTCATGTACGGTAACCCGGAGACGACGACGGGCGGCAATGCTCTCAAGTTCTACGCCTCGGTTCGCCTCGACATCCGCCGCACCGGCCAGATCAAGGACCGCGACGAAATCATCGGCAACACGACACGCGTGAAAGTCGTGAAGAACAAGGTCGCCCCGCCGTTCAAGCAGGTGGAATTCGACATCATGTACGGTGAGGGCATTTCCAAGATCGGCGAGATTCTCGATCTCGGCGTCAAGGCGGGCCTGGTCGAGAAGTCGGGCAGCTGGTTCTCCTACGACTCGGTGCGCATCGGCCAGGGGCGCGAGAACGCCAAGGAATACCTCAAGACGAATCCGGAAGTCTGCGACAAGTTGGAAGCCGCGATCCGCGGCCGCACCAATGAAGTCGCCGGGGAGATGATGACGGGCCCTGACGCGGAGGACCTCGAAGACTGATCCCCACCGGCCACGCACTGAGCGTGCCGCACGGAACCGGGGCCGGCGCGAACGCCTCACGAGGCTCGCGCCGGCCTCTTTCGTCCTCACCGACAAGCCCGACGGCCTTTGCCTCGCTGCACCCACGCGCTATGCCATCGGCCTCGATCGCGAGAAGGGGGCGCGGATGACGGCCAAGGAAGACTGGCAGGGCCGAACCGGCGAAGGCTGGGCCGCCGAATGGAAGCGGACCGACCGCAGTTTCGGCGGGCTCACGGAACGCCTGCTGGCGCGAAGCCGCGCGTTCGCCTTTCGACACGTCCTCGACATCGGCTGCGGCGCCGGTGAGCTGTCGCTGGCACTGGCCCGCGGCCGGCCGCAGGCGCGCGTGGTTGGCGTCGATGTGTCGCCCCGGCTCGTCGAAGCGGCGCGCAGTCGCGCCGCGTCGATGTCGAATGTCGAATTCGTGGTGGCCGATGCCGCGCAATGGCATCCTGCAAACGATTTCATGCCGCAGCTGCTCATCTCGCGTCACGGCGTGATGTTCTTTGCCGATCCGCCGGCGGCATTCGCCAATCTCGCCGGCCTCGCAGCGGACGATGCCGCGCTGATGTTCTCGTGTTTCCGCGATCGTGAGGAAAACCCCTTCTTTGGTGAGGTCGCCGCCGTTCTTCCTTCACCGGAAGAAGCGCCCGATCCCTATGCGCCGGGGCCCTTCGCTTTCGCGGACCGCGATCACGTCACCGCGATCCTCACCGATGCCGGGTGGCAGGATATCGATTTCGAGCCGTTCGACTTTGCCATGATCGCTGGCGCCGGGGACGACCCGGTCGAAGACGCGATGAGCTATTTCCAGCGGATTGGGCCGGCGGCAAGGGCCTTGCGAGAGATGGACGAATCGACGCGCGCGCAAACGATCCCTGCCATTCGCAAGGTCGCGGAACGGAATCTGCGCGATGGCCTTGTCGCCTTGCACGCCGCCGTCTGGATCGTGACCGCCCGCCGCGGCTGAGGAACCCGATCGCCGCGCGGCTCGTTCCAGCGCCATGCCCGCGCGGCCGCCCTTGCCGGTGATCGTCAACGCCGCGGGCGGGACAGCCAGGCGTATGAAGTCCGGCCTGGCCGATCAGATCGAAGGCGCATTTGCGGCCGCCCGGCGAGCGATCGAGCTCGAACTGGTCGACGGCGATGGCCTGCGCGCCGCGCTTCAGCGCCACGCCGGGGCACCGCGCATCGCCGTGGGGGGCGGCGACGGAACCTTGGGCACGGCGGCGGCGACCGTCTCCCAGCACCATGGGGAGCTGGCAATCCTGCCGCTCGGGACGCGCAACCACTTCGCCGGCCAGCTGGGCATCCCCTCCGACCTCGCAGGTGCGGCGGCCTTGGCCGCAGGGGGAAAGACGCGGGCGGTCGACCTCGGCCAGGCCGCGGATCGCACCTTCGTCAATAACCTGTCCGCCGGCGCCTATGTGGATCTCGTCCGCGAGCGGGAGGCTTCGCGCCTGCCCAAGCTCCTGGCGACGATTCCGGCTTCGTGGCGGACGCTCCGAAACCTGCGCTCCCGCCCATTCGACCTGACAGTCGATGGGCGGCGCGTTGGCGTCGCCACTCCCTTGCTGTTCATCGGCAACAACCGTTACGAAGTGGCCGAGGGTCGACCCGTGGAGCGCGCCGCCATGGATGACGGGGTGCTGGCGATCTATGCGGTGGCGCCCCTGTCGCGCGCTTCGCTCATCGCTGCCGCGTTGCGAACACTGGCCGGGCGCGCTCGCATGCGTCGCGATTTCGCCATTGATTGCACCGCTCGAGAGGTTCGCATCGTTGGCCCGGGCACGACACTCGACGTCGCCATCGACGGCGAGCGCTGTTCGTTCGATCTGCCGGTCACGGTCCGAATTCTGCCCCGCGCGCTGGCGGTCGTGGCACCGGAAAGCAACTGATCGCGCCGATCCGTCGTTTCGTCCGGCGCAATACGCTTGTCGCGAGAGCGCTCGGCCCCTAATTCGCGCTGATGCACTCGACCAACGACATCCGCCGGGCGTTCCTCGACTATTTCGCCGCCAACCAGCACCGCGTCGTGCCGTCGGCGCCACTGGTCCCGTACAACGATCCGACCCTGATGTTCGTCAACGCGGGCATGGTCCCTTTCAAGAACGTCTTTACCGGCCTCGAGACACCGCCCGCGCCGACCGCCGCGAGCAGCCAGAAATGCGTCCGTGCCGGAGGCAAGCACAATGACCTCGACAACGTCGGCTACACAGCACGGCACCTCACGTTCTTCGAGATGCTCGGCAACTTCAGCTTCGGCGACTATTTCAAGGAGCGCGCCATCGAGCTCGCCTGGAATCTCGTCACGCGCGAGTTCGGCCTGGCGAAGGACCGACTGGCGGTCACCGTCTACCACACCGACGACGAGGCGTGGGCCTTGTGGAAGCGGATCGCCGGCCTGCCCGACGAGCGGATCATCCGCATAGCGACCAAGGACAATTTCTGGGCCATGGGCTCCGACGGTCCATGCGGGCCGTGTTCCGAAATCTTCTGGGATCATGGGCCGGGCGTAAAAGGCGGCCCGCCCGGATCGCCGGACGAAGACGGCGACCGCTTCGTCGAGATCTGGAACCTCGTGTTCATGCAGTATGTGCAGGAGCACGACCACATCACCGGCGACCTGCCGCGGCCGAGCATCGACACGGGAATGGGTCTCGAACGCATGGCGACGGTTCTGCAGGGCGTGCAGAACGTCTTCGATACCGACACCTTTCGCGAGCTTGTCGGCGCGAGCGAGGACCTCGTCGGCGTGGCGAGCGAAGGCGAGCAACTCGCCAGCCACCGCGTGATAGCCGATCACCTTCGCTCGACCAGCTTCCTCATCGCCGACGGCGTGCTTCCGTCGAACGAGGGCCGTGGTTACGTGCTGCGGCGGATCATGCGCCGCGGCATGCGCCACGCGCACCTGCTGGGCGCGAAGGAGCCGCTGATGCACCGGCTCGTGCCGACGCTGGTGAGCGAAATGGGGCAGGCCTATCCTGAGCTCGGCCGCGCCCAGCCGCTGATCGAGGAAGTGCTCGAACGCGAGGAAACCCGCTTCCGCCAGACGCTCGAGAAAGGCCTGCGGCTGCTCGACGAGGCGACGGCCGAGATGGGCGAGGGCGCCGAGCTGCCCGGTGAGACGGCCTTTCGACTTTACGACACCTTCGGTTTTCCTCTCGACCTCACCGAAGACGCGCTGCGCGCCCGCGGCCTTGGCGTCGACAAGGCCGGGTTCGATGCGGCGATGGCCCAGCAAAGAGCCGCCGCGCGGGCGGCGTGGAAAGGCTCCGGCGCTGCTGCCGACGAGGA
>DATJHD010000307.1:0-2322 GCA_035494275.1 Croceibacterium sp. | reverse complement strand
TACCCTGGCCGACAGCGGCATGAACCCGCTGCTGACCATCGATGTGTGGGAGCACGCCTATTACCTCGATTACCAGAACGTGCGGCCGGATTACCTGAAGGCCGTCCTCGACGGCCATCTCAACTGGGACTTCGCCGCCGAAAACCTCGAGCGCGGCTCGGCCTGGACCTATCCCGCCTAGGCGGGCGGCGACAAGGGGGCCGGGGCTTCGCTCGCGGCCTCCTCGCGGTCCAGCGGATTGGTCGTGAACAGCGGTTCGCCGAACATGAAACCGATCAGGTTCGGCTTGCCGAGATGGTCGACCATCGCGGTGAGCGTCAGCAGGATCGGCACCGAGAGCAATGCGCCGGTAACACCCCAGATCCAGGTGAAATAGCTCAGCGCCAGCAGGATCAGCACGGGGTTCATCGTGAAGCGAGCGCCGAGAATCGACGGCGTCACGATGTTCGATTCGATCGTGTGCAGCCCGAGGAAGCACAGCGCCGGGACGGACCCGACCAGCGGCGATTCGGCGGTGCCGATGCCGAACAGCGCCAGCAGCGCGATCATCGTCAGCGGGCCGATATAGGGGAGGAAGTTGAGCAGCGCCGCAAGGCCGCCCCACATGATCGGCGCCTGCAAGCCGAGCGCCCATGCACCGAGCGCGACGATCACCCCGACCCCCAGGTTGATCAGCCCGACGGTAAGAATGTACGAAGCGACGCGGTCCTGCACGTCGCGGATCACGCGTGCGACCTTGAGGCTGGCACCGACGTGCTGCCGGTCGAGCAGCAGCCGCCGCCGGATGCGCACGCGGGCTTCGATCATGAAGAACGACATCAGAAACGTCAGCAGCACTTCGAGCACGACCGTGGGCGTCGCGAAGGCGACCTGTTCCAGCATCGAGGGCCCGGCGAGGACGACCTGGCGGGAGCTGTTCTGACCCGTGATTTGGGTCACCTGCTGGTTAAGCCGGGTGACCCAGCGGAAGTTGTGCTTGAGATGCTGGAAGTGCTCGCCGATTCTCTCGACCAACGCCGGCAGCTGGTCGTACATGCCGACTGCCGGACGCAACACCGCGGTGAGCGCGATGACGACGACGGCGAGAAAGACCAGCAGGGACAAGAACGAGGCCAGCACGTTCGGCAAGCCGCCCTGTGCCAGCCGGTCGGCCATCGGCGAGAGAACGATCGTCAGCATGATCGCCGTCACCAGCGGCAGGAAGACGACGGCGCCGATCGACAGCACGAACGGTAGCGCGAGGAACAGCCCCAGCGCTAGCAGCACCACGAGAGCGGAAATCAGCCGCAGCTCTTGTGCTGCGAAAGTCAGCGCTCGCCGCCGCGGCGGAAGGGGCTCCGCGGGCAGGATGTCGTCGGGCTGCTGCGTCCTTTGCGCCATGCTGCATGGAATGCCGCGCCGGCGCCCGGCGATCAAGCGGCGCCTGAACGACTAGCGCGTCGCCACCGCTTGACCGTTGCCCGCGGCCACTTCGTCGAGCTCCTCGAGAATCGCGCGGTGCGCCGCCGGGTCGTCGAGCGAGCGTTCGGGAATGGTCCCTTCCTCGATCATGGTCGTCAGCGCGGCACGGGCGCGGCCGACTCGGCTCTTGATGGTGCCGACCGCACAGCCACAGATGTTGGCGGCCTCTTCGTATGAGAAGCCCCCGGCGCCGACGAGCAGCAGCGCTTCCCTCCGCTCCGGCGGCAAGGTCAGCAGCGCGCGGTGCATGTCCGAAAGGTGGATCGGTTCCTCCTGGCCGGCGGGCGCGGTGAGCACGCGTTCGGCGACGGTCTCGTCATAATCGCCGCGGAAGCGGTTGCGGCGCATGTCGGTGAGATAGGCATTGCGCAGGATCACGAAGGTCCACGCGCGCATGCTCGTGCCGGGCTCGAACCGCTCCTGCGCGGCCCAGGCCTTGAGCAGCGTCTCCTGCACCAGGTCGTCGGCCATGTCCGGCCGGCCGCACAAGCCGCGGGCGAATGCGCGCAAGTGCGGGACGACGTCGGTCAGCTCGCGCTTGAAAGCGCGCTTTTCGTCGGCGCTGCGCTTCGACAGCGGCTTGTCGGTTTCGGCGCTGTCGCTCATCAGTCGGCTGCATCCAGCTTCTTGAGGAGGTCCTTGAACGAATCCGGGAGGGGCTCCTCGACGACCGAGTCATAGAGGCGCTTGAGGCCCGCGGCCCATTCGGGATCGCGCGGTTTCGCGCTCGCCTTCGGTCGAGCGCTGTGCTTGTTCTTCTTTGCTCCAGCCATGAAATGCAATGTTCCGACCCCACCTATACAGCGTGCGCGCAGCAGCGCCAGTTTTTGGCCCTGTTGCAAAGCTGCATCGCGAAATGTG
>DATJHD010000306.1:0-6347 GCA_035494275.1 Croceibacterium sp. | reverse complement strand
GAACCGCTCCCGATGGGCGAAGCACCGGTTCCCGCATTCAGGTCGAGGTAGCCGGTGACGGCGAGCGCAGCCTTGTTGCCGAGCGAGATGTCGATCGTGCCACCTCGCCCGCCGCTGGCGGAACTCAGGGACAGGCTGCCGGCGGCGTTGAGCTGCTCGCTGTTGCCGAGCGTGACGTCGATGCTGTCCTGCGCAAAAAGGAAGGCGTCGCCGCCGAACGATACCGGGCCGCTCGCCGCAGTTATCGAGATATTCGAGCTGGCGGACGCGCGGGTCGGATTTGCAAAACTGGCGTTGTCGATCGAGATGTTGCCGAGCGAGCCGGCGACCTCGGCGCTCGGCAGGTCGGTGGCATAGCCTGCGCTCAGCACGACCGCGCTGCCGTCGTTGGTTGCATCGACGGCCGGGGCGTAGCCGATCGATCCCGACAGCAGCATCGTCAGTGCGGTGCTCTTTGGCATCGCGACAAACGAGATCGTTTTCGCGTCGAAGGCGCTGGCCGAGGCCGAGCCGGTGGTCGTGCCGGTGTGGACGATGCCGTTGGGATCAGTCGTTCCCGCAAGGATCGAGATGTTGAACAGGCCGGCGTTGATGGTGAGGTCGGCCTGCTCGGCGGCGACGTAGCCGACGGACCGGTCGGCCGACACAACCCCGCCCTGCTGGATGCGAGGCGCGACCATGGCGATGTACGAAGCGTTGCCGACGGCGCTAAGCTTGGCGCCCGCCCGCACGTCTATGAGGCCGGTCGAGCCGGCGGGCCCGCGGAACTGGATTACGCCGCCCGGGCCGTAGATCGACCCCGGTATTCCGGAAGGATCGTTGGGAGTGAACTGGATGTCGTCGGTCGTGAGCACGAGTCCGCCGACGTTCATCACCGCGCTGGGCCCGATGATGAATCCGCTCGGCGTGTAGAACCAGACGTTTCCGGCCGTTGTGGCTCCGACTACTTTCGAATCGACCGTCCCGTTGAACGCCACCATGCGAGCCGCGGGATTTCCCTTGGTATCCTCGGGCAGGATTCGATTGAGAACCGTGAAATCGCCATTGGACTGGAAGGTCGCCGTCGTGCCCGAGGGAAGAAAGTCGATGGTGCCCGTTCCGGCGAGGTCGGTCGGCGTCCAGTTGATGACCGTTTCAGGGCTGCCGACGTCTATCGTGGTCGAGTTGGCCCCGGTCGAGATGGCAGCTGACCCGGTAACGACGTTCGCCGTGCCCTGGAACGCCTGCGCCCGCGCCGCTTGCGGGGCAACCGCCAGCGCCGTCGCCATCGCCGCGGTCGAGAGAAAGGCGCCACGGACGGGTCGCAGTTTGGGGTATTGATTGACCCGGTTCATCAGCGACCTCCCCACGGCAGCACGCGCGCGGTGAGCGTGAACAACAGGCGCACATCGCCTGTCTTCGTCTGGTAGGCCGCTCGCTTGAGGGGCGCCGCGACCGTCGCGCCGAAATCGAAATGATCGCCCCAGCGACCGCGCACGCCCGCTCCCGCGGTCATCAGGTCGCGCGGGGTAGGCGTGAGCGGCTGGTCCTCCAGCCACGCGGTCGCGTAATCGAGGAACACGAACGGCTCGAAAGCGAGACCGTCGCGCTTGCGCGGCAGCAGGCTGCCGTAGCGCAGCTCGAACGAGCTGCCGAAGCCGCCGTCCCCCTGCAGGGTCCCGGGATCGAGCCCGCGGCCGATCGTATAGTTGCCGAAGCTGATCTGTTCGTAAGGCAGCAGCGCGCTGGAGCTGACCTGCAGGACCGGCGCGATGGCGACCGTCAGCAGCGGCTCGGGCCGGAACTCCGCGTGGGCCTCAAGCCGGGCGACGAAGGCGGTCGGATCGGCCCGCACGTTACTGATGCCGACATGGGGCGGGAGGCAGTTCGCAAGGTTTCTGCAGTCGCGGCTGGCGTTGAACACGTCGATGCCCTGGCGCAGCTCGAGCGAGACATCGGTATGCCAGCGAGGCTCGCGCGTGCTGTAGCCGCCGATCCCGCGAATGCTGTCGGGGTCGATGGCCTGGTGCTCGACGCGCGCGAACAGCACCCGTAGCCTGTCGTCGCTCAGCTCGGTGTGCCCGAATGAAAGCCTTTGATTGGCGATCTCGAGCCCGCCGGTCGCGAAAAGCGAGCTCGATTGCCTCCTGACGAGCGCATCCGACAGGTGCACCTCGCCGGAAACCGTGTTCGACTTGAACGCGCCGCCGGCGAGGCTCGGCTCGGTGTGGCCGAGAAGGAAGCTGCCGCCGAAACGCAAGCCGTTCGCGTTGAGCGCGAGCTCGTGCGCTGCGCGGAAGATGCGCTGCTCGCTCCAGTCGATCGTGTTGTAATAGCTGAACGTCGTCCGGTCGCCGCGGCCGACAAGGTCGTTGACGGCCAGCTCGACGAAGGCGCCGGCGCGGCCGGTTGCGCCCGATCCGAGGTTCTGCGCGCCGACCACCAGCTCGACCGGATGGCGCACGACCTGGACGTCGCCGATGACCTCTCCCGGGTTGCGATCGGCCGAGCGAAGCGTCAGCCGCACGTCATAGCCCGGCAAGTCCTGCAACAGCAGCAGGTCGCGCTCCGCTTCGTGGACGTTGAACCACGGGCGGTCCTTCAGCTTCGCCAGCTGGGCCGCGATCAGGTTCTCGCTCGGCCCGACCTTGCCGCGCAGCTGGATCTCGACCAGCTTCGCCGCGAGAATATCCATCTTGACGACGCCGCCCGCTTCCACCCGCTGAGGGGGGATCTGCACCGCGGCCAGAAAGCCGAGATCGCGCAGGATGGTCGACGCCCTGTCGCGCACCTCACACAGCGAAGCGATCGGCAGGTCTTGCCCGGCCATGCTCCGCCACGCCGGGGCGAGCGCCTGGGCGGGAATGCCGGGAAGGCCGCTGAAGTCGACGGCGGAAAACTTGACGCGCACATTGTGGAACGCCGGTTCCGCAAGCGGGCAGGGTCCGCGTTCGATGCCGCCTTCGACCGAGAGCCGGGAAGGGCGATTTTCCGGTTGCGCGGGACGGCCGACATTCAGTTCTTCACGGCTAGGGGGCGCTGGCGTTGCCTGGGCGCTGGCGACACCCGGCGCGGCAAGCCCCCACGCTCCTGCGGCGAGCAAGACCCAACGAGCAGGCGAACGAACCCAGTCAACGCGCAGTCTTCGCACCATTTCCCCCCACATAGCTGACGCCTGAAGTCGGCCGGGCGCGCCCGGCCGCAGAATTCGAGCGTCAAATATCCGGCCCTAAGGGCCGGTCCCCTCCCTATTCCTCGTCCACCCTCATGGCCTGCGCCAACACCTCGAGTTGCGCCGTGCAGCCGTGCAAGATCAGGTCCTCCGCGAGCGCTTCCGGCTTGCTGGGAACCGTCCCGAGCAATTTGAACGTCACCGTGCGGTCGGCCGCCTTCGGCTGCGAGATCACGAAACTCGAGCCGTCCTGAACGGGAAGGTCCCTGGCGTTCCAGGGAGAGAGCATTTCGCCGTCGCGGAAGACGGCCTGGGTGGCCGCGCCGCTGCCAGCCGGCCTGATCGTGACCGTCTCGTTGCCTTCGGTCGTGGCACGCCACAGGCGGATGTCGTCGGTGTCGGGAACGCACATGGCGCCCGAGCTGGCGACATCGACGTACCACAGATTAGGCCTTGTCACCGGTTCGCCAACCCCGCCGCGAACCGCGCCCGTGCGCATCCGCTGGGCCGCTCGCTCGCGCGTCAGCAGGGCGAACGTGCCCGTCTTCGCCGCGGCCGCCTGCTGCCCCAGAGTGTAGGTGCCGGCGCCCTTGAAGATCCGCGTTCCGCGAGCGTCGAGCACTGTCACCGAATCGCCGGCGGCGAGCACGATACGCTCATCGTCCCCGACCTTGTGTCCGACCGGATATTTGCCCGCCGAAGGCCCGCTCGTCGCCACCACGACGCCGCTTGCCTGTGCGGCAGTCGCGGTCATGGCCAAGGCCGCGCCGACCGCAAGCATCAACGCCTTTGCCTCCCTAGCCGAGGACATAGGCTCCCTCCTCATTCAGCTCCCGGCAACGGTCTAGCAAATTTTTCAACGGCCTGTCATCGGGATTGCGATTCACGATCTCGGCCAGGAGCGCGACGCCGGCGGCGGCATCGCCTTCGAGCAACTCGAGCGCTTTCTCGAGCTCGCGGCGATCCGCGTCCGGAAATTCCGGCGCCGCCTCGTACACATCGACGGGCCGACGCCGGCCGCGCAACACCACGCGGCCCATCGGGCGCCACCAATCGAGGCCGGAACGCTCGACGAATTCGCGGCTTGCGAGGACACGGGTTTCCAGTGACTTGTTTGCCGCCTCCAGTCGAGCGGCCGTGTTCATGCTGTCCCCGAGCGCCGTGTACTGGATCCGGCTGGCGCCGCCGAAATTGCCGACCACCGCCTCGCCGAAATGCATGCCCACGCGGGTTCGGCCGACCGGCGGCAGCCCGGGATCGACGCTGCCGCGGAACTCCTCGCCCGCCTGCCACATCGCGTAAGCCGCCTCGGCCGCGCGAGTGCCGTCGTCGGGCCGCGCGATCGGCGCGCCCCAGAACGCGACCACGGCGTCGCCGACGAACTTGTCGATCACGCCGCCGTGATCGAGCACCACCTGGCTGAGCATTTCCAGGTAGCGGTTGAGTAGCGTCGCGACCATTTCGGGCTCGAGCGCGTGGCTCATCTTGGTGAAACCCTCGAGATCGCTGAACAGGACGAAGATCTCCTTCTTTTCACCGTGAAGCGCGAGGAGCTCAGGCCTGTCGATGATCTCCTGGGCGATACTGCGCGGCAGGTACTTGCCCAGCGCCGAATGCGCGAACCGGCGCTGCACGGCGCCTGAGGCCCGCGCGGCGGAGACGATCGCTGCAAAGGCTATGATCCATGCCAGCGCCGGACCGAGCACCGGCAGACCGTACGTGTCCACGCCATGGGACTGGAGCCAGAACGACAACCCGACGAAGACCACGAACTGGGCCGCGACCAGCGGCAGAAACGTCCAGCTGCGCATTTCGAGCAGTCCACTGAGCGTCGCGGCAATGACCACGATCAGCGCCTGTGCCCAGAGGAACCATGGCGACGGATGCGGCAGGCGCGCGCCGTCGAGCATCTGCGCGATCATCTGGGCGTGGACATCGATCCCGGGAACCATCTCGCCGGTCGGACCGGTGAGGCTGGTCGCCACCCGATCGACGTCGACGATGTCGCCTCCGATGAGGACGTAACGGTTTGCGACGACCGGAGCCATCGCGGGCGCAAGAGACGGATCGGCAAAGTTGTCGATCGCTATCTCGGTGAACAGGCTTTGGCCTTCGAGGCCCGCCCGTTGATAGCGGATGGCGCCCTCGTAGCCGGGCAAGGTCCTTGCCCCTTCACCTGCCGACGCGAGCATCGTCCTGCCAAGCAGCGCGGGCAATTGCGGGAAGATCTTCGGCCACACCCTCGTGACCCCATAAGAATCGTCGAGCGCGATGCTGGCCGGGCGCGCGTTGCTGCCCTTGAGGCGTGCGAGGAATGCATCGAGGTAGCGCTGCTGTTCGTAGCCAATGTCGGCCGCGTTCACGCCCGTCTCGGCATAGCCGACCGAAATCGGGGTTTTCATGGCGCGCAAGGTGTCGACGAGCTGATCATCTTCGTCCTGTGGCTGGTCGAAGAGGATATCGATGCCGATGGCCTTGGCGCCCATCGTATCGAGGTTTCGCAGCGCCTTGGCGAGCAAGCCTCGATCGAGCGGCGAGCGCTTGCGTGCGTTTATCAACGTCTGGTCATTGTAGACGACGAGCAGGATCCGCGGGTCCTGCTCCTTGACGGAATCGGCGAAAAGCGTGCTGCGAAAATCGTAAAGCGCCTGTTCGGCGGGACCGAGCACCGGCATTTGCACTGTGCTGAGAGCCTTGAGATTGCCGGGGTCCGCTGCGGCCGGCCAGGGTATGGCCCAGCTGAAGCGCGCGATCGCCAGGGCCGCAAGAAGCATGACGCCGGTCACCGTCAATCGTCGTGCCCCGGCCGATCGTATGCTGCGCCAGCCGCGCTCCAGCAGCCCCAAACGAGCCTCCCCCGCCAATTGTCCCTCCCCCGGCGCTTGCGTCAGCTCGACGGGATCAGCGGCCGCTCGCCGTCGCCGATCAGCGCGAAGCCCGACCAGTAGAACGGGTGCGACGTATCGGGATCGTCCATCAGCTTGCGCTCGGCGTCGAGCAGCGCCTGGCCCAGGCTTTCGCCCGGCCGGCTTTGGAACAGGCTCTCGAACAATCGCTTGGTGGCGCCATATTCCTCCGGCGCCGGCCAGTGGCTGGCGATCACCTGTCGTCCGCCGGCGCCGATAAAGGCGCGCACCAATCCGTCGAGCGCCTGCCCGCCGCCACCTTCGATACCGGCTTCGCGCGTCGCCTCGAC
>DATJHD010000305.1:0-6627 GCA_035494275.1 Croceibacterium sp. | reverse complement strand
AGCGCGGCCACAGGTTCGTCCACCAGGCGATCGCGGATCCCGTCATCAGGCCGCTTGTCGAGCAGCTGATGCGGCGCGAGGCGGCGACAAGCTTCACTCCCGCGCCCGGACAGGACCTTTCCGCTTACACCGACGTCCTGCTCGCGCGCTTCGCCAACACGGCGCTCCAGCATCGCCTGGCGCAGATTGCGATGGACGGCAGCCAGAAGATTGCCCAGCGATGGCTTGCCGGCCTCGCCGTCCATCAATCCCGGGGCGAGCTGTGTGAAGCGACCCTGACCGCCCTGGCTGCCTGGGTTCGCCATGTCCGTGGCGGCCCCTTCGTGGACGATCCGCTGGCGAACGATCTCGCCGACGCCTGGCGCGAGAATGGAGCGGGCGCGATTGTCGGGGCGCTGTTCGGGGCCGGCGGACTCATCGCCTCGCCGTGGGAGCCGAACGATCGCGAGCGCGCGTTTGTCGACCGGGCGCTCGCCGCGGACTAGGTCGTGGCGAACGCTTTCGCGTGCTCCCGGACGATCGCCAGGATCTCCCCGTCGCTGTCGAAATTGCCGTACCAGCCCTGCGGCTCGTGCGGCGGGTCGCCCATGTACTGCGTGTCGGAGCCCGCGACGAAACGGTGATCGGCGTGCTGCGCACGGGCTTCCCCGTTCCAGGCCCAGAAGTTTGTGCCCTGCACCGGTCCTTGGCCGGCGAGGCTGGCTTCGGCCGCGCCGTAGATCAGGCGGTAGTAGCGGCGGCGAAATGTTGTTGGCACTTCAGGGTCGTACAGCTCGCCATCGCGCGGGAAGCCGAACTCCTCGAATACCAGCGGCTTCTTGGCGTCGCGCGCCAGGCGCACGTGAGTATCGATATAGTCGACGACCCTGGCCTTGCCGCTGTCCCACGTGCCGGCAAGGTTCTTGCCGTCGACCCAACCCCAGTTGAGCGGCCAGATGTGCGCGGTCATGTAGTCGATGTTCTGATGCGCGCGGGCCACGATCCCGGTCATCCCGTCGGTCGCGACCGTCCCTTCCATGCCGAGCGACACGAGGTGGTTCGGGTCGAGCGAGCGGATCAGCGCGGCGCTGTCGTCGATCCATTGGTAATAGGCCGGCAGGACCGCCCGCATGACGGCAGGCGAAACGCCGGGGCGCGGCTCGTTGGCCAGTTGCCAGGCCATTAGCGCGGGATCGTCGCGGTAGGCGATGCCAGTAACGGTGTTGGTGCGGCCGACGAGCATCCGCACATACCCGAAGAACCGCGCGACTGCCGCCGCGTCGGCGTAGAAGGCACTGGCCGCGTCGGGAAATGCCGGCCATGGGTCGGCAGGGTCGTTCATGTTCCGATACCGGCCCGTTTCCCAGTAAAGCCGGCTCATCATTCCGCCCGACCATTCCCAGAAGTTCGTCAGGTAGATAACCGCCGTCATGTCACGCTTGCCGAGTTCGGCCATGGCGACATCGAGGCCGTCGAGCAGGGCGGTATTGAGGGTCCCGTCGCGTACCTCGAAGCCCGGCTTGATGCTGTTTTTGACAGGGCTTTCCTCGGCCCCGCCGAGAAGGCGGACGTTGCGCACACCGATGGCATGCAACTTGTCCAGCTCGCGGCCGAGACGCCCCCGGTCGCCGTACTTCGTGTCGCTGCCGAGCCAGGCGAGATACCAGGCGTTGGCGCCGGCATAGCGATACGGCCGCCCGCCGCGGCTGAAGCCCATTCCCGCCCGGCGAACGAACCGATCGCTGTCGCCGGGAGGGACCGTGGCGCAACCGGCGAGGCTCGCCGCGCCGATTCCGCCGAGCAGAGAGCGCCGGTCGAGCGTGAAATCCCCAACGGCCATGCCGCTCCCCTTCCTCGCTCTTGCATCACGCGATGATAGCGCTACCATGCTTGCCGAGCCGCGACAATTCCACAGAATGCAACGGCCGGCGCATGGGGAGAAGGCCATCTTGCGAACAGCGCTGCGATTGGTGCTCGGTGCGGCTGCCGCGCTGTTGCTCGGCGCAGCAGCCGTCTCGGCGCCAAAGGCGTCCACGGCGCCGGCGGACGGCAAAGGCGTCGCCCATCCCTCAATCTGGCCGAAGTATCACTACCCCGTCCCGCGCGACCCGGCGGTCGAGGCGAGGATCGCCGACCTGCTCAAGCGAATGACGCTGGAGGAGAAGATCGGCCAACTTGTCCAGGCCGACTTGTGCTGCGTGAAGCCGGAGGACGTGAAGAAGTACCACCTCGGCTCGATCCTGGTTGGGGGCAACAGCGGCCCGAACGGTAACGATTTCGCGCCGGCGCCCGATTGGCTCAAGGCCGCCGACGAATTCTACCTCGCCTCGGTCGACAAGTCGGACGGCGGGGTCGGCATACCGGTGATCTGGGGCATCGACGCCGTCCACGGGCATGCCAACATCATCGGGGCGACCGTCTTCCCGCACAACATCGGCCTTGGCGCCATGCGCGATCCGGCGCTGATCGAGAAGATCGGCGCGGCGACCGCACAGGAAGTGCGGGTCACCGGGCAGGAATGGACCTTCGCCCCGACCGTCACCGTGCCGCAGGACTACCGCTGGGGCCGCGCCTACGAGGGCTATTCGTCCGATCCGAAGCTTGTCGCCTCCTATGTCGGTGCGATGATCCGTGGCCTCCAGGGTCCGCCGGACAAGCCGAACCTTCTCGCGCGCGACAAGATCATCGCCTCCACGAAGCACTTCCTCGCCGACGGCGGCACCAGGAACGGCGTCGACCAGGGCGACGCCCAGATTTCCGAACGGCAGCTGCGCGACATTCACGGCCTGCCTTACGGCCCGGCGATCGAGAACGGGGTTGCCACCGTGATGGTCAGCTTCTCCAGCTGGCAGGGCCGCAAGATGACCGGCAACAAGTCGCTGATCACCGGCGTGCTCAAGCAGCGCATGGGCTTCGGGGGCTTCGTCGTGACCGACTGGAACGCGCACGGCCAGGTCGAAGGCTGCACCAACGACAGCTGCCCCCAGGCGCTGATGGCCGGGATCGACATGTATATGGCGCCCGACAGCTGGAAGCCGGTGCGGAATGACCTGCTGAAGCGCGCGAAGGCTGGCGAGATCCCGATGAGCCGGATCGACGATGCGGTATCCCGGATCCTTCGCGTGAAGTTCCGCCTCGGCGTGTTCACCGCCGGCAAGCCGTCGAGCCGCCCGCTCGCGGGGCAGTGGAGCCTGCTCGGCTCGCCTGCGCACCGGGCGATCGCGCGCCAGGCGGTGCGCGAATCGCTGGTCCTGCTCAAGAACGACGGCGTTCTGCCGCTCAGGGCCGGCGGGCGGTTGCTGGTCGCGGGCGAGGGCATGGACGATGTCTCGCGCCAGTCCGGCGGCTGGACGATCAGCTGGCAGGGGACGGGTCTCAACAACACCATGTTCCCGGGTTCGACCACGCTCTGGCAGGGCCTCAAGCAGGCCGTGACCGCGGCAGGCGGACATGCGGAGCTTTCGCCCGACGGGAGCTTCACGCACAAACCCGATGCCGCCGTCGTCGTGTTCGGCGAGAAGCCGTACGCCGAGTTCCAGGGCGACCGGGCGACGCTGGCGCTCGATGCCGATCTCGCCGGCCCTTATGCGACCATGAAGAAGCTCAAGGCCGCGGGCATCCCGGTCGTCGCGGTGATGATCACCGGGCGGCCGCTCGAAGTGAACCCCGCGCTCAACGCCGCCGACGCTTTCGTGGTGGCATGGTTGCCCGGAACGGAGGGCGAGGGGCTCGCGGACGTCCTGGTCGGCAACGCCGCCGGCAAGCCGCGCCACGACTTCAGGGGCAAGCTGCCCGCTGCCTGGCCGAAGACGCCGAACATGGCTGACGGCGCGCTCTTTCCGTTCGGCTACGGCCTCACCTACGAGTCGCCGCGAAAGCCATGGAAGGTCATAAAGGAGATCGCCGGCGATGCCCGGGACGCGCGGGTCTATTTCGCCAACGGCGTGCCGGCGGCGAGCTGGTCGCTGGTGCTCGGCAACATCGACCGGGCCGACGAGAAGCGCATCACCACCGTTCCCGCCGACGCCGTCGCCGGCCGGGCGCATGTCACTGCCGCCGACGCCGCGGTGCAGGAAGGCGCGCGGCGCGTCGAGGTGAGCGGCGGAGGGGCGGCGCTGGCGGTATCGAGCCACGACCCGCTCGACCTCGGCCGCGAAACCAACGCCGAGGTGCTGGTGCTGTTCACGCTCAAGCTCGACAAGGCGCCCGCGAGCGCCTCGGTGGGACTGCGTTGCGACGGGACCGGCTGCGGCGCGCGGGTGCCGGTGACGTTGCCTGCCAATGGCAAGTTCGTCCGTTACGGCATGCCCCTGAAGTGCCTTGCCTCGAAGGGCGCCGACATGAGCAGGGTCACCGCGCCGTTCATCTTCGAGACCACCGGCCCGGCGGACTATTCGCTTGCCGAGGTGCGCCTCGGCACCGACGCACAGCAAGTGCTGCCTTGCAAGTGAGGGCCCTCCTCGTCGCGGTGCTGCTGCTCGCCGCGCCAGCGGCGGCAACGCCCGGACGGTTTGTCGACGTTGAGGTCCCCGGCGGCACTGTTCGCGGCCTGGGCCTTGGCGACGACATCGTCTTCCGCGCCGTTCCCTACGCCGCGCCGCCGCTCGGCGATCTGCGCTGGCGCGCGCCGCAACCCGAGAAAGCGTGGCAGGGCGTTCGCGATGCGACGCGCAGCGGGCCCGCGTGCCTGCAGAACTCGGAAGGCTGGAACCGCGCCTCTTGGCTCCACGCGAGCGAGGATTGCCTGACGCTCGACATCAGGACGAGATCGCTCACCGGCAAGCGGCCGGTGATGGTGTGGATTCACGGCGGCTCGAACCGCTCCGGATCTTCCGCCGGCCCGGCGGATTCCGATCTCACGGAGCAGGGCGTCGTCGCGGTTGGCGTGCAGTACCGGCTCGGCGTGCTCGGTTTCCTCTCGCTGCCCGAACTTGCGGCCGAGCAGGGCGGTTCGAGCGGCAACTACGGCCTGATGGACCAGATTGCGGCCCTGAGGTGGGTGCACGACAATATCGAGAGGTTCGGCGGCGATCCGGACAACGTGACGATCGTCGGCGAGAGCGCCGGCTCGCAGGATGTCTCGCTGCTGCTCGCCGCCCCGGCGGCACAGGGATTGTTCGAGAAGGCGGTCATGGAGAGCGGCACGCCCGGCTTTGGCATGCCGTATCGCAGTCTTCGCGATGCCGAAGGGCTCGGCGAGGCGTTCGCCAGGAGCGCCGACGCCGAAGGCGATCTCGCCAAGTTGCGAGCGATGTCGCCGGTCGCGCTGTTGAGCTTGCAGGAGACGTTCGGTGAGCCGGCGACCCGTGGCGCCAACTTCACGTTCCTGCGCACCACGATCGACGGCAAGGTCCTGCCCGAGGCGCCTGACGCGCTGATCGCGAGCAACAAGCCCAAGCCGGTGATCGTCGGCACCGACAAGGTCGAATTCGGCCCGGCCGACGATAACCTCGATCTCGCCGAGTTCGCGCACTACTGGTTCGGCGACGACAGCGCGCCGGCGCTCGCCGCCTACCGCGCCGAAGAGGCCGATCCGCGGCGCGGCCACTTGGCGCTGAGAATGCAGTCCGACGGCCAGTTCCACTGCCCGACCGACCGCCTGGCGGATCTTCTGGCGAGCCACGGCTGGCCGGTCTGGCGTTACGAGTTCGACGTGGGCGAGAACGGTGGCCTGACCCGTCATGCCTACGAGATCGGCTGGGTGTTCGAGCGCAAGCCGCTCCCCGGCGGCGTGGCGATGCAGGACTACTGGGCGGCCCTTGCGGTGGCGGGCGATCCCAACGGCAAGGCAGCGCGAACGGCCGCGCGCCCCCAGTGGCAGCGATGGGACCCGAAGCGTCCGCGCCAGATGGCCTTCTCGCAGCAAACGACAGCCATGGAAGCCGGCAGGCAGCGCGCCGCCTTCTGCCGCTTCGCCGACAACTTCTGAGGGTGGAACCGATGCGTGTCTTGTCCCTGGTCGCCGCAGCCCTGTTGGCCTCTAGCGCGATGGGGGCCGACGTTGCGCGGTCGCTTCCCGTGGGCACTTGCATCAATATGGGAGACCAGCTCGAGGGCGAGAGCGAGACGGCGCACGGTGGGGCGAGGATCGAAGCTTCCGACTTCAGGCGCATTCGAGCCGCGGGCTTTACGAGTGTGCGTATTCCCGTCCGGTGGTCCGACAAGACGGGCGCGGGACCGGGCTATCCCATCGATGCCGAATGGATGAAGCGCGTCACCTCCGTCGTCGACCAGGCGCTCGCCGCCAACCTCAACGTCATCCTCAACGATCATCATTTCGACGCCCTCGATGCCGATCCGGGGGCGAACAGCGCCAAGCTGGCGGCGATCTGGCAGCAAGTGGCGGCACACTTCGCCGACCGGCCGGCCTCGCGCTTGTGGTTCGAAATCGAGAACGAGCCGCACGACAAGCTGACCAACGCGATTCTCATGCCAACGCTCGATCCGGCGCTCAAGGCGATCCGCGCCAGCAATCCCGACCGCCCGGTCATCATCGGTGGCGATTTGTGGTCCGGCATCGACTCGCTGGCGACGCTCGAGCTGCCCGACGATCCGAACGTCTATCCGACATTCCACTATTACGAACCATTCGACTTCACCCACCAGGGCGCCGGCTGGGTCAAGCCCGCGCCTCCTAAGGTCGGGCGC
>DATJHD010000304.1:0-5924 GCA_035494275.1 Croceibacterium sp. | reverse complement strand
CCAGTCGACCGGCTGGGCGACCGCCTGGCGCGCCAACCTCTGGGCGCGCCTGCGCGAAGGCGAGCACGCCCATCGCATCCTCAATTTCCTGCTCGGGCCGGAACGGACCTATCCCAACATGTTCGACGCGCATCCGCCCTTTCAGATCGATGGCAACTTCGGGGGCACGCGGGCGATCGCCGAGATGCTGCTGCAGGCGCATGGCGATCGTCTGCGTCTGTTGCCGGCCCTGCCCGCGGCGTGGCCGACCGGCAGCATCGAGGGCCTGCGGGCACCGGGGCGGACGCGGGTCGACTTGAGCTGGCGGGCGGGAAGGCTGCGCGAAGCGCGCCTGACGAGCGAACTCAGCGGAAGCCGAACCGTGCATCTCGGCGACCAGAAGGTGCTCGTTCGGCTCGAGACCAATCGAACCGTCCGCCTTCGCGGGCGGGATTTGCAGCAGGCATGATCGGGGGCATGGCGACATGATCGAATTGACGCGGCGCGACATCGGCAGGGCGACATTATGGATGGGCGCGGCCGCGGCCTGGCACCGGGCGGCGCCAGCGCTGGCGCGAGCTCCTTCCACCATCTCCGACGAGGCTTTGCTGGCAACGGTGAACCCGGAATTGCGCGAATACGCGCGGCCGATGCTCGCCTGGCGCAAGGGAGCCCCGCTGTCGCAGAATTACCGCAACATCCGCGCCCAGTCCGCAGGTGCCGCTGCCCGGCCCGCAAGCGATGTGCCGGTGTCGCGGCGCCGGGTCGGCGTTTCCCGGTCTGTCCCCGACGTCACCGTGTACGTGATCAACGCCGGCGGCGAGAATCGTCCGGCGATCCTGCACACCCACGGCGGCGGCTTCGTTCTCGGCGATGCCCAAAGCGAAATTCCGGGCAAAGAGGCGCTCGCCAAGGCGCTCGATTGCGTCATCGTCACGGTCGACTACGCGCTGGCGCCGGAAGCCACCTATCGCGTGTCGGTCGAGCAGAATTACGCGGCATTGAAATGGCTGCACGAAAACGCCCGAAGCCTCGGCGTCGATCGCAGGCGCATCGCCGTGATGGGCGAAAGCGCCGGCGGCGGGCACGCCGCCCTGCTCGCGATCGTTGCGCGCGACCGCGGCGAGGTTCCCGTGGCCTTCCAGTGCCTGGTCTATCCGATGCTCGACGATCGCACCGCAAGCAGCCGCATGCCAGCCTGGCCGATCGGGCAGCTCGCGTGGGACGCGCCGGCGAACAGGTTCGGCTGGCAATCGTTCCTCGGCGAGGCGCCGGGAACCGCGCGGGTTCCCGTCGCCGCGGTGCCGGCGCGGACGGCGAGGCTCGCAGGGCTGCCGCCGGCGTTCATCGGCGTGGGATCGATCGACCTTTTCGTCGACGAGGACGTCGCCTACGCCAAGCGGCTGATCGACGCCGCGGTGCCGGCCGAATTGCACGTCGTCCCGGGCGCGTTTCACGGCTTCGACGGCGTCGCGGCGGCAACCTCGGTTGCAAGGCAATTCACGCTCGCCAAGACCAATGCCTTGCGCCGCGCGTTCGGCGAGACCGCGACAGCCGTCTGACGGCGATGTCGCCCCGCTACTATTGCGGCAGGCGCACCGCGGCGCCGGCGGGGAAATCGGCCGCCTCGCCGGGCACGCCCGTTCCCGGTTGCCCCGATCCGACAAACACGCGGTAGGCGCCCGGCATGACAAGGCGCTGGCCATCAGGCGTGACGGCGCTGAGGTCGCGTGGCGACAGGTCGAAGGTCAGCTGCCTTGCCTCTCCGGGCTGCAGATGCACCCGCTGGAAGCCCCTGAGGGCAATGTTGGGTGCCCCCGGCTGGTCGGGAAAGTCGAGATAGAGCTGCGCCACCTCGTCGCCGGCGCGGCTGCCGGTGTTGCGCAGCGTCGTCGTGACCCTGATGCCGTTCTGCGCGCCGCCGGCGGCCGGCTCGACATGCAGCGGGCCGTAGGCAAAGCTCGTGTAGCTCAGCCCATAACCGAACGGATAAACGGGCGTGCCGGTGAAATAGCGATAGGTCCGCCCCTGCATCCGGTAGTCGTTGAACGGGGGCAGGTCGTCCACGCTGCGGTAGAAGGTCAGCGGCAGCCGCCCGGCGGGATTGGTCTTTCCGCTGAGGACGTTGGCCACCGCGAGGCCGCCGGCCTCGCCCGGGTACCACGCCTCCAGAATCGCGTCGGCGTTCGCCTTGGCCCACGAAAGATTGATCGGGCTGCCGTTCATCGTCACCACGACCAGCGGCTTGCCGGTAGCCTTGGCCTCCTCGAGCAAGGCTTGCTGGTCCGCCGGAATGTCGAGGCTGGTCTTGTCCCCGCCCTTGAAGCCCGGGATCTGCACCGGCGATTCCTCCGCCTCGAGGTCGGAGGTGAGGCCCACCACGGCAACGAGCACGTCAGCCTGCGCAGCCGCCTTGCGCAAGTCGCCAGCCGGGTCGGCTGATACCCGCTTCCACACCAGGCTCACGCCGGCATCGCCCGTCTGCGCCTCGCCGGAAACCATGATCCGATAGCGATGGCCCCCGACAAGCGGCAGCGTCTTCATCGTCGGCAGGCTGCCGTATGGCTTGTCGGCGAGGTCGGCGAACGGCTTGCCGTCCAGTTCCATGCGGCCGCTGTTGAAGCCGCCGAGCCCGAGCCGATAGAGCCCGGACTCGGGCGGCACGAGATATCCCGTCCACACCACGCGATGGTGATCGGTGACCTTCGCAAGGTCGAGGCTGTGGCCGCCGACCGTCGTTTCGCGGCGCGTGACGACGGGCTTGTCGGCAAAGCGCAGGCTCTTGCGGTACGCCTCGCGTGTCGCCGGCGTGAACAGCGCAGGTGCCGGGCCCAGCGCGTTGTAGTAGCGCGCGGTGAGG
Organism: Croceibacterium sp.; assembly: GCA_035494275.1. GTDB lineage: Bacteria > Pseudomonadota > Alphaproteobacteria > Sphingomonadales > Sphingomonadaceae > Croceibacterium_B. The sequence goes on along the minus strand of DATJHD010000304.1, from coordinate 3,085 downwards.
CCGGGCTGGCCGTCTTCCGCGCGCAAGGCGGAAGCGGGCACCGGATCGCCGTCGGTATAGGTCTCGGCGAAGGGGACGTAGGTTACCCGCGCGCTCGACAGGGCCGTGCGCAAGCCTTCGAAGACCGAGATCGGCGGGGCCGAGAAAGGCGACGAATAGTTGCCGCGCAGCACGCGCGTCGCGTCCCCCAGGGGGCCGATCACGGCGATCCGGGCGCCGCTGGTCACCAGCGGCAGGACGCCGTCGTTCTTGAGCAGCACGAGGCTTTCCCCGGCCACCCTCAGCGCCAGCGCGCCATGTGCCGGCGTGCCGACGTCGGCCGCCGACGAGGTCGTCGTGCTAAGCGGGCGAACGCCCGGCAGATCGCCGTTGCGCAGGCGCGCGGAGAACAGCCGCACGAGCGCCCGGTCGATGTCGGCCTCGGTGATCAGGCCGCGCTCGAGCGCCTCGCGATAGCGGTCGCTGAGGCCCGCGGTGTCGGACAGCGTCGCGGTGTTGCACTCGTTGTCGACCCCGTGGCGCATCGCCGCGGCAACGGCGGTGGCGGCATCCGGCGCGTACTTGTGATTGTCGGCGATGTCCCTGACCGCATCGCAGTCCGACACCACGTAGCCCTCGAAGCCCCACGCCTGGCGAAGGTGGTCTATCAGCAGTTCGTCGCTGGCGCACGCCGGCTGCCCGTCGATGCGATTGTAGGCGCACATCACCGAGCCGGCCTTGCCCTCGACGATCGCCGCCCGGAACGCCGGGAGGTAGGTGTCCTCGAGGTCATGGCGCGAGACGAACACGTTGGCCTTGTGGCGGGTGCTTTCCGGGCCATTGTGAACGGCGAAGTGCTTGGGCGTCGCGATGACGGCGGGGAGGTCCGGGTTCGGTCCCTGCATGCCGGTGACGAAGGCGACCGCCAACCGCGAGGTCAGGAACGGATCCTCGCCATAGGTCTCCTGTCCGCGGCCCCACCTCGGATCGCGAAAGATGTTGATGTTCGGCGACCAGGTGTCGAGTCCGGTGCCGATCCGGCCCATGCGGCCGGTCGTGCGGGCGAGGGCGTGCAGCCCGCGAACCTCGGCGCTGATGGCGCCGGCCACGTCATGGACCAGCGGCGCATCGAAGGTGGCGGCAAGGCCGATCGGCTCGGGGAAGTTGGTCGTGGGTAGCGTGCCGAGCGCGCCGTGAAGCGATTCGGTCCACCAGTTGTAGGCGGGAATGTGGAGGCGCGGGATGGCCGGCGCCGTGTTGAGCAACTGGGAGAGCTTTTCGTCGAGCGTCATCTTGCCGACGAGGTCCGACGCGAGGGTTTCCGCTTGCGACCTTGCCGCGGACGGGGCGGCGGTCACGCGGACTTCGCGAACCTCTTGCGCCGACGCCGTGCCCCACGACTGCACCGGCACGATGGCGCCAAAGAAAAGGCAGGCCGCCAGCGAGCAGCATGAAGCAATCCGTTGCAAGGCATTTCCCCCGGGCTGATGGGCTTGCCGCGCGGTGCGCTCACACCGCCTGCATGCCGTGTTCGTAGATCTTGTGAATGAGGTCGCGATGGCGCGGCAAGCCGGCGCGCAGGCGCTCGGTGTGCGCGGCGTTTTCGCGCCATGCGCTGGCGGCGGTGCGAGCTTCCGGCGCCAGCGTGCGGCGGTCGACTTCGGTGCGGAAACCCATCCCGTAAAGGACGTATTGATAACTGGCCGCCGGGAAGACTTCCTCGACACGATCGAACTCGTCGTGGAACCACGGAGCCTGGTACTTCCACAGCAGGAGCAGCTCCTGCAGGCGTTCGGGAATCGATTGCGGCAACATGTTGTCGCGCCAGAAGGCGGTGTCGGTCCGCTGGGTCAGGACGTAGTGGAGCTTGAGGAAATCGACGATGCGCCCCCAGCGGTATTCGGTGGTGGCGTTGAACCGCTTGGCGACGACATCCATGACCTCGCGATTGACCGGCATCTGTTCGGCGATCAGCTTGGCCGAGAGCTCGATCAGCACGATGGCGGAGGATTCGAGCGGCTCGAGAAATCCCGCGGCAAGGCCGATGGCGACGCAGTTTCGCTTCCAGCTCGTCTCGCGGTGCCCCGCGCGGATCGGGATCTTGCGCGGGTTCGCTTGCTCGCCGGCCGGCCCGAGATATTCGCGCAGCTCGCGCTCAGCCGCGTCGTCCGTCGTATGGCTGCTCGAATAGACGTAACCGATGCCCCGGCGCGTCGGGAGACCGACATCCCAGATCCAGCCGGCCGATTGCGCGGTCGATATCGTGTGCGTCGCGATCGGACTGTTCTCGTCCGTGTAGGGGACCTGGACGGCGAGGGCGGTGTCGCAGAACAGCACGTCGGTGCAATCCTTGAACGGCACGCCCAGCGCCTCGCCGATCAGCAGCGCCCTGAAACCGGTGCAATCGACGAAAAGATCGCCTTCGATCGCGCCCGCCTGCTCGGTCTCGATCGCGCGGATGTCGCCGTCCTCGGCCAGATCGACTCGCGTAACGTCGGCCAGGACATGCCGCACGCCCAGCTTTGTCGTGCAGTGGCGCTGCAGGAACGGCGCGAACTTGCCGGCATCGAGGTGATACGAATAATTGGCCACCGCCTCGTACTCGGGGGTCGCAATCGTCTTCGGCGCCAGGCCGTCGTCGCAGATCTTGCCCTGCGGGCAAACCGCATCGCAGAAGCTCTCCTGCGGTCCCGTCCCCAGCCAATGCGGGACGAGGTTGAGACGCGAGAAGCTCTGCGGAAGCATCAGCGGGTGGTAATAGGCATCGTCGGGCGCGCCGGTCGTCCAGCGGGCGAACTTGGCGCCCTGCTTGAAGGCGGCATCGCACTCGCGGAAGAACTCGGTTTCGGACACGCCGATCTTCGCTAGCGTGCTCCGCAGTGTCGGCCAGGTTCCCTCGCCGACACCGATGATCGGCGTGGTTGGCGATTCGACCAGAGTTACCGAAAACCCGCCGGGCATCCGGCCCTGATGCTTGGCGGCGATGATGCCGGCCGTCAGCCAGCCGGCGGTGCCGCCGCCGACGATGACGATTTTCTTGACTGGGCTGACCATTCCTCAAAGCCAACAAAAGGAACCGAGGATGTCAACGAATGGTGACATCCTC
>DATJHD010000303.1:0-4774 GCA_035494275.1 Croceibacterium sp. | reverse complement strand
CTCGCCATCCGCCATGCCCGGGGCTAGGCGCGCGCCATGCGTATTGATCTCATCCCCGCGGGCGACAACCCGCCCGACAGCCTCAATGTCATCATCGAAGTGCCGGTCGGCGGCGAGCCGGTGAAGTACGAGTTCGACAAGCAATCGGGCGCGCTGTTCGTCGACCGCATCCTGCACACGCCGATGCGCTATCCGGCGAACTACGGCTTCGTGCCGCACACCTTGAGTCCGGATGGCGACCCGCTCGACGCGCTGGTCATCGCCCGAAGCCCGTTCATCCCGGGCTGCGTCGTGCGCGCCCGGCCGATCGGCGTGCTCAAGCTGGAGGACGAGCACGGCGGCGACGAGAAGCTCGTCTGCGTGCCGATCGACACGACGTTTCCCTACTACTCGGACGTCGCCGAACGGCAGGACCTGCCGTCGATCGTGCTTCAGCAGATCGAGCACTTCTTCAAGCACTACAAGGACCTCGAAGCCGAGAAATGGGTCCGCGTCGGCGAGTGGGGCGATGCGGCCGAGGCGCGCCGGATCGTGCTCGAGGCGATCGCGCGGGCGAAGGCCTGAAGCGCGCGCTCCGGATCGCGCTCGCCCTCCGTGGCCATCGCTGCGGGCGCGCCAGGACCGCTGAATTCCGCGGAGCGGGCGCGAAGGTCTCAGCGCCTCATTCGGTCGGCCGCCCGGCGTCGAGCAGGTCCTTCCTGCCTTGCGTCTCCGCGCGCTCCTTCTCGACCATCTGCTTGACCGCGTGTTCCGGCGCGACGTCGTCCGGCGCCCTGGGGCCTGGCGAGGGTGGTTGCGCCGCTTCCTTGTCCGCCCGCGACTGGCGTTCCAGCCGCACGTGGGTCAACGGGTCCGGCGGGGCCAGGCCGTTGCTTTCCAGCGCCCGCTTCACCGCGGCGAGCGCCTGGCTGCGCCCCTTGCCGTAATCGGTCTTCGACTGATCGAGCCAGGCGACAAACTGCACGCAGATGTAGGGATAGGCGGCTTCCTGCACGACCGCGGCCGGGGCCGGCTCCCTCAGCACGAAGTCAAGCTCCGCCAGCGCGGCGTAGCCGCAGTCGCGCGCCTTGTCGGGGTCGGCGCGAAAGTCGATCTGCAGCGTGAAATCGAAGCGGCGGTGCGGGTTGCGGGTGAAGTTGAGGATAACCGCCTTGAACACGGTCGAGTTCGGTACCCGCAGGTGATTGCCGTCGGGCGTCATCAGGATTGTCGCCCGGGTCGTCAGGCGGACCACCCGGCCTTCGAAGGCGTCGATGCGGATGAGGTCGTTGGCGCGGAACGGCTGGCGCAGGCTGAGCATCAGCGAGGAGACGTAGTTCTCGATCGTGTCGCGCATCGCGAAACCGAGCGCGAGCCCGAGCACCCCGGCTCCGCCGAGCACCGCCCCGAGCAAGGCGCCGGCGCCGATCATGTCGAGGGCGATGACGATCCCGCCGAGCACGAACACGAAGCGGATCGCGCTGCCGATCAGTTCGGCGAGGAAGGGATTGCGCGTCACGCGCCGCCAAAGCCCCTGCCGGCCGGCGATGAAGTAGCCGATCCCGCCGACCAGCAGCGCGACCAGCAGCGCCGTTCCCGCGAGCGGCAGGTCGTCGGCGATGTGCTCGAACTTCTGCGAGACCTTCCTGATGCCGGCGACGCCGCTGTTGGCCGAGCGATCGACCGCGATGCCGTTCTCGACCGTGGCGACGCCCGCGACGCGACTGGCGATGCTTTCCGCGCGCGCCTTGTCGGCATCGTCCTCGACCGTTCCGCCGAGCGTGACGACGCCCTGCTGCACCTTGGCCGTGACCCTCGCGAGGCTCGGCAGTTCGGCGAAAATGCCGCGGATTCGCTGCGCGATCCGCCCATCGCTGTCGCGCGCCTGTTCGGCCGCGATCGTCGGGGCCGGCGAGGGAGCCGCGCTGGTCTTGGCCGCGGGGGCCGGGCTCGCAAGGATCTGGATGGCCGGCGCCGCAACCGGCGAGATCAGCAAGAGCGCCGCGAGACAGCGCCAGACAATTCGGTGGACCCTCATCCACTCCCAAGCGGCTTGAACGGGGTAAAGGTTCCCTCGGGAAAAGGCCCGTTCAGAACACGCGCAGGATGAGCATGACGATGCCGGTGACGACGAACGGAAGGCCGATCGCGGCGGCCCAAAGCTTGATCACGTCCCGCACGAAAAGGCGCTTCAGGTCCGCCTGCGAGGCGTCGGTGGCGCCGAGGCGTTCCCATCTTTGCTCGAACAGGCGGCAGCCCGGAATGATCGCCACGACGAGGAGCACGAGCCCGAAATAGGGCAGGATCGACCCGTGCTCGCTCTTGAGCGCGCCCATCGTCGAATAGATCTGCAGCCCGGTGTAGACGAGCAGGGCGTAAGCGACGTGATCGCTCATCCGCCGCTTCCAGTCGACCGGCTTGCGGCTCTTATCGGATTCCTCTGTCGAGGACTCCCAGAGCGCTTTTGCCATGCGCCAGCTCCTCTCCTGCCCGGGGTTATATCCCAGAGCGGTGGGGCGCTGGCAAGGGGCCAGAATCGCCTCGCCCTGACGCATTTGCGAAACACCATGCAGGAATCTTGCCAACCGGGCTTCAAAGCGATGGTTCCCGTTGATACATCGCGCGGCATGACGTTACCGTTGATAGATCGGGCTCGATGAACAAGCTGGACAATTCGCCAGTCGACAATGCCGCTCTCGCGCAGGAGATGGCGGGAGCGAGCGCCAAGGCCGCGCCGCCGATCCCGCAGGGCGGGCTCGAGGTCATCTCGATCGCCAAGAGCTACGACAAGCGCCAGGTGCTGAGCGACATCTCGCTGACCGTCGGCAAGGGCGAGGTGCTCGGCCTGCTCGGCCCCAACGGCGCCGGCAAGACGACCTGCTTCTATGCGGTGATGGGGCTGGTGCGGCCGGATTCGGGCCGCATCCTGATGGACGGCGTCGACGTCACCAACCTGCCGATGTACCGCCGGGCCATCCTCGGCCTCGGCTACCTGCCCCAGGAGACGAGCATCTTCCGCGGCATGACGGTCGCCAAGAACATCAACTGCGTGCTCGAAATGGTCGAGCCCGACAAGGCGACCCGCGAGGCCGAGCTCGACCGGCTGCTCGAGGAGTTCCACCTCACGAAGTTGCGCGACAGCCCGGCGATGGCGCTGTCGGGCGGCGAGCGGCGCCGCTGCGAGATCGCCCGCGCGCTGGCGGCCAAGCCGATGATCATGCTGCTCGACGAGCCGTTCGCCGGCATCGACCCTTTGTCGATCAACGACATCCGCGACCTGATCAAGGACCTGAAGCGCCGCGGCATCGGCGTGCTGATCACCGACCACAACGTGCGCGAGACGCTCGACATCGTCGATCGCGCGTGCATCATCTACGGCGGCCAGGTGCTGTTCGCCGGCAGCCCCGAGGAGCTGGTCGCCGACGAGAACGTGCGCCGGCTGTACCTCGGCGAGAGCTTCACGCTGTAAGGCATGGAGCAGTGTCGGCTGACGCCCCCAGTTCTCTCCTCGGCATGGCAGATGGTGCCGCCGTTCGACCCGGGCCGCCCAGATCCCGCCTAGGCTGGGCATCCCGGCGGGGCCTTGCGGTGTGCCGATGAGCGCCGTCCTCATCTCGTCCAGCTGGCTGCCCCTGTGGTCCGCGCGCAACGGTGGCGCCTGACGATGGCGCTCGGTCCGCGCCTCGACTTGCGCCAGTCGCAATCGCTGGTGATGACGCCGCAGCTGCAGCAGGCGATCAAGCTGCTGGCGCTGTCGAACCTCGAGATAGAGGCGTTCATCGGCGAGGCGCTCGAAACCAACCCGCTGCTCGAGGCCGGCGAGATACGCCTGGAGCGCTCGGCGACGGCGGACGATGGGCGCGAGGACGCGCCCGACGATCCGACCGCCGACCAGCTGATCGCCCGCGCCCAGGGCGAAGCAGACTCGCCGCTCGACATCGATCCCGATGCGCTCGACCGGGATCGCGACACCGGCGACTGGTCGGCGCAGCCTTCGGCCGCGCTGTCCGACGAGGACGGCCCCGACATCTTTGAGCGTGGCGACGACGAGCCGACGCTTGCCGAGCATCTCGCGGCCCAGGTCGGCGCGGCCTCGCCCGACGCCCGGACCGAGTTCGTCGCCCGGCACCTGATCGGGCTGCTCGACGAAGCGGGCTATCTCACCGTCCCGCTGCGCGAGGTGGCGGGGGATCTCGGCATCGCGCTCGCCGAGGCGGACGAGGCACTGGCGGTCGTGCAGTCGCTCGATCCCACCGGGGTCGGCGCGCGCACGCTGTCGGAATGCCTTGCGCTGCAGGCGAAGGAAGCCGACCGCTACGACCCGTGCATGGAGCGGCTCATAGACAACCTCGACCTCGTCGCCCGCGGCGAATTCGCCCGGCTCAAGCGGATGTGCGATGTCGACGACGAGGATTTCGCGGACATGCTCGCCGAGCTGCGCGGCTACGACCCCAAGCCGGGCCTGAGGTTCGGCGGCGGCGGGCGCGAACCGGTGGTGCCGGACATTCTCGTCACCCCGGGCCCGAAGGACGGCTGGAACGTCGCGGTCAACGAGGCGACGCTGCCGCGCCTGATCGTCAATCGCCGCTACTACGTCGAGCTGCGCGACGGTTGCCACGACAAGGCGTCGAAGAGCTGGCTCGGCGAAAGGCTGGCCGACGCCAACTGGCTGATCAAGGCGCTCGACCAGCGGCAGAAGACGATCCTCAAGGTGGCGAGCGAGATCGTCAAGCAGCAGGATGGGTTCTTCCGCAAGGGCGTCTCGCTGCTGCGCCCGCTGACGCTGCGCGCGGTG
>DATJHD010000302.1:0-10003 GCA_035494275.1 Croceibacterium sp. | reverse complement strand
CGCCGGTGTTCTTGTCCTTCCAGTTCTCCGACGTGGCGATCCTGAGGTTGGCAATGCGGCCGCCGTTCTGAAAGCTTTTCACCTCCGGGTCGGCGCCGAGATTGCCGATCAGGATGACCTTGTTGACGCTACCTGCCATTTGCTTCGCTGCCTTCGCTCAAGTCCGGGCGCGACCGCGCTCCGGTTAGTGATTCCCGAGGAGATTTAGGCCCCAGCCGGCCTGCCTCGCAACAGGCATGTCAAAAGGATTCGTTCGAAGGGACCTAGAGCCCCACGGCGACGGCGAGCCAATAGGTGAGCCCGGCAAAAACGTAAGCCAGCGCGAACAGGTAAGCGAGCATGAATAACGGCCATTTCCAGCCATTCGTCTCTCGCCGGGTGACCGCAATCGTCGAAAGGCATTGCGGGGCGAACACGAACCAGGCGAGGAAGGCGAGCGCGGTCGGCAAGGTCCAGCGCGATTGCAGCTTCGGGATCAGCCCCTGCGCCGCCTCGTCGTCATTGCCTGCGTTGACCGCATAAGTCGTGGCAAGCGAAGCCACGGCGACCTCGCGCGCGGCCATGGCCGGGATCAAGGCGAGCGAAATCTCGCGATTGAAGCCGATCGGCTTCAGCACGACCTGCAGGCCGTTGGCGATGTGCCCGGCGAAGCTTGCATCGACCTGGTTCTCCCCCGGCCCCGCTTTCGGAAAGCTCAGCAGCAGCCATAGAACGACCGTCACCGTGAAGATGATCGTCCCCGCGCGGCGCAGGAAGATCCAGGCGCGCTGCCACAAGCCGAGGACAATGTCGCGCAACGGCGGCCACTGGTACTTCGGCAGCTCCATGATGAACCCCGAGGCGCTGCCCTTGGTCACCGTGCGCCGCAGCACCAGCGCGACGACGAACGCACCGACGATGCCGGCGACGTATAGCCCGAGCAGCACCAGCCCCTGCAGACCGACTCCCCAGCCGACCGTGCGATGCGGGATGAACGCCGCGATGATCACCGCATAGACCGGGAGGCGCGCCGAGCAGGTCATCAGCGGGGCGATCAGGATCGTGGTCAGCCGGTCCTTCGGGTCGGCGATCGCCCGCGTCGCCATGATCCCCGGGATCGCACAGGCGAAGCTCGAAAGCAGCGGGATGAAGCTGCGGCCGGACAGCCCGACGTTGGCCATGAGGCGGTCCATCAGGAACGCCGCGCGGGCCATGTAGCCCGACTGCTCCATCGCCAGGATGAAGGCGAAGAGAATGACGATCTGCGGCAGGAAGACGACGACCGAGCCGACGCCGGCGAGCACGCCTTCGGTCAAGAGATCGCGCAGGAAGCTTGCCGGAAGCGTGGCGTTGGCTAGCGCGATCAGGTCGGTCACCCCGGCCGACAGCGCGTCCTGCAGCGGAGCCGCCCAGGCGAACACCGCCTGGAACATCACGAACAGCAGCGCGAACAGGATCACAGGGCCGAACCAGGGGTGTAGCAGTACCTTGTCGAGGCTGGCGTGGAGCCGGTGCTGCGCGGTTTCCGACAGGATCGCGCCTTGCGCCATCGCGCGCGCCGCCATGCGCCGTTCAGGCAAGGTCAGGTGCCACTTGCGGTGATCCTTCGGATCGCGCTCGGCCGTCGCCTCGGCGCCCTCCATGGCGGCGAGCAGGTCCTCGATGCCTCGCCGGCGGACCGCCACCGTGGGAATCACCGGTACGCCCAGCGCTGCGCTGAGGGCCCCCGGGTCGAGGACCAGCCCGTCGCGTTCGGCCAGGTCGACCATGTTGAGCGCGACGACCACCGGCCGGCCGAGCTCGATCAGCTCCTGCGCGAACACCAGGTGCTGCTCCAGGTTCGAGGCGTCGAGGACGACGATGAGCACCTCGGGCCGCGCCTCGCCGGGAAACTCGCCGAGCACGACCTTGCGGGTGACTTCCTCGTCCGGGCTGGCGGCATCGAGCGCGTAGCTGCCGGGAAGGTCGACCAGCTCAACCGGCTCGCCGCTCGGCAGCGTGAAGCGCCCGGCCTTCCGCTCGACCGTGACGCCGGGGTAGTTGGCGATCTTTTGCCGCGCGCCGGTGAGCACGTTGAACAGCGCGCTCTTGCCGGAGTTGGGATTGCCGACCAGCGCGGCCGTACGAAGGCGGCTCATAAGAGCTCCCGGACGGTCATCGCCGCGGCATGGTTGCGGCGAAGGGCAAGGGTCATGCGGCCGATCAGCAGCGCGATCGGGTCGCGCCCGCCGAACACTCCGCGATGCGCGACCGCCACCCGCGCGCCCTCGTCGACGCCGAGCGCACGCAAGCGCTTGGCTTCATCAGCGGCGAGCGCATCCCAGTCGATCGCGACGATTTCCGCGCGGCGGCGCGGCGGAAGCTGGTCGAGGGTCATGCCGGCGGCGTGGCAGAAAAGCGCGCTAATTGCAACTAATTCGCATTAATAATTTGCCCCCCTGAAGGCAGGAATCAGCGCGCGGGGTAGCGCAGTCGCCCGAGAAAGCGGACGGGGTCGAAGTGCTCGCGCTTGGCGAGCCAGCGGGCCTTGGCCTTCTCGAACTTCATTACGCCCTCGATCCGCCGGTCGAGGAACGCCCGGCTCTCGGCCTTGCCCTCGCTCTCATCGTCGATGAACACCGCCAGCGTGGCGCCGTAGACCCCGGCGAGGATCGCCCGCTTGGTGTAGTGGTTGTAATCGGTCGACGTATCGCCCGCGAGGCGCCACATCGTGTCCGCGCTTTCCCAGCCGAGCCTCGCGGTGCGGACAAGGTTTTGCGGCATCGCCTCGATCGCGAGCGCGCGGCGCAGCGCTTCCTCGAGGCCGAGCCAGGCTTCGAGGCGAAACCAGACGAGAGAACGAATCCGCTCGCGGATCGGCAGTTGCGCGAGCGTACCGCGGTCGAACGCCGCTGCCATCCGGGCATCGACCAAGGCGGACCACGCCGCGATCATGTCCATCGCGCCGCCGGGGAAGGCGAGCCGAGCGACCGCCGGATCGACCCCGGCCGCAGTACTCGCATTCACCAGCGCAGCATCGCTCCAGCCGTCGAAGATCGCCGCCTCGGCGATTTGCGATGCCAGCCGGAGCCGCAGTTCGTCGAGCGTCAGGTCGGCTGCTTGTGCCATGTCAGAACGTCGGTCCGTAAGTGCCCTTGGGTTTCTTGGCGGTCTTGTCCTTATCGTGCCTCTCGATCTCTGCCAGCACCGGGCTGTCGACCCCGCTGGCCTTGGCGTAGTCGCGCGCGGTGCGCCCCGAATTGTCCGCGTGGTCCGGGTCCGCGCCGGCAAGCAGCAGCACGCGCACCATCGGCGACTTCTTGGCAAGAACGGCAAGGATCAGCGGCGTCTCGCCGGTATCGTTGGGCTGGTCCACTTTCGCCCCCGACTGGGCGAGGGCAATGACGGCGTCGGTGAATCCCGCCTGGCTGGCGAGCATCAGCGGCGTCACCCCCTTCTTGTCGGCAATGTTGGGATCGGCGCCCTTGCCGAGAAGAAAGCTCAGCCAGGTGTAGGCATGGTTTTTCACCGCGATATGCAAGGCCGTGTGACCGTCCGACAGGTCGCGGGCATTGATGACCGTCGAGCTCTTGCCCAGCAGATCCTGGGCCTTGGCCGCATCCTGCTTCTCGACCGCCTGGAGGAACTGGTAGCCGTCCGAATAATTCTGGGCACCGGCGGGCATTGCCGTCATCAAGCTCAGTCCGGCGACAACCGCCAACGCCGGTTTGCTGCGATGAACCATCGCCACTTCAACACCTCCCGAAAGTTGCGGACTGTCCGCTCGCAAGACCGGGACAAGCCTTGCGATGGGTGCGTTAGCAGAGCATGAACCCGCCTGTCATGTATCGAAAATTGGTCGCCTCCGCCGTTCCCCTCCTGCTTCTCGCCTGCTCGCCATCTTCGCAAGACGGCGCAGCCTCAAGGGAGCAGCCGCCGCTGGCGGGCGCCGCCATCGGCGGGCCCTTCACGCTCACCGCCAGCGACGGCAGGACGGTGCACTGGAGCGACTTCGACGGCAAATATCGTATCGTCTATTTCGGCTACACATACTGCCCCGACGTGTGCCCGCTCGACATGCAGCACCTGATGCAAGGCTATGCCCTGTACGGGAAGGCCCATCCCGATCTCGCGGCGCAGATCGTGCCGATGTTCATCTCGGTCGATCCGGAACGCGACACGCCGAAGGTCGTCGGCGAGTTTACCCACGCGTTCTCGGATCGCTTGCTCGGGCTTACCGGCACGCCCGGGGAAATCGCCAAGGTCGCCAAGGAATTTGCCGTCTATTACGAGAAGGGCAAGGCGAACTCGCAAGGCGGCTACCTCGTCAATCACAGCACCCAGGCCTATCTGATGGGCCGGAAGGGACAGCCTATCGCGCTGGTTCCCGTCGACAAGGGTCCACAGGACGTGGCCGCGAGCCTGGAAAAATGGGTCAGCTGAGAGAGCGCTTCTGGGAACTTCCGCTGGACACGCTCGATCGCGCGGAATGGGAAGCGCTGTGCGACGGGTGCGGTCGCTGCTGCCTGCACAAGCTGGAGGACGAGGACACCGGTGCGATCGCGATGACCAACGTCGCCTGCCGCCTACTCGACACCCAAACGGCGCGCTGCTGCGACTATCGCAACCGCAAGGCCTTCGTGCCCGATTGCCTTCGGCTGACATTGAAGCTGGTCGTCACGGTGCCATGGTTGCCGGAAACCTGCGCCTATCGCCGCCGGGCCGAGGACCAGCCGCTGCCCGAATGGCATCCGCTCCTGACCGGCAGTGACGAAGCGATGAAGCGCGCCGGCAAGTGCGTCGCCGGCAAGGTGGTAAGCGAGGTCGAGGCCGGCCCGCTGGAGCACCACATCGTCGACTGGGACTCGCGATGATCGACTGGCTGCGCCGCGCTCCGGGCGAGGATCCCCTGGTGTGCATCGGCGGACGCGAGGTGCCGCTCGCGGTTCGCCGCCATTCGCGCGCGCGGCGGCTGACCATGCGACTGGCACCGGACGGCAGCGCGGTTCGGATCACCCTGCCGCTGTGGGGGCGCACCGAGGACGCGCTGGTGTTCGCCCGCGCCCGCCTCGAATGGCTCGAACGGCAAATGGCCGCGTTGCCGCGCGCCAGCCGACCGGCGCCCGGAGGGATCATCCTCTATCGCGGGCGCGAACTGACCGTCGACTGGGACCTGTCCCACGCCCGCCAGCCGTCGCATTCGGGCGCGATCATAAGGGTCGGCGGCCCAGCGGACGGCCTTGCCCCGCGACTGCAGCGCTGGCTCGAAAGCGAGGCCCATCGCCTGTTGCAGGACGACCTTGCATTCTATTGCGAGCGGTCCGCCCGCCCGCCGCCGCCTTTGCGGCTGTCGCGCGCACAGCGCCGCTGGGGCAGCTGTTCCGACCGCAAGGCGATCCGCATCAACTGGCGTCTCGTCCAGGCTCCGGATTTCGTGCGCCGCTCGGTCGTCGCCCACGAAGTCGCGCACATGGCTCATTTCGACCATTCGCCGGCGTTTCACGCCCTGCTCGCAAAGCTGTTCGAGGGGGATCTGAAGTCCGCCGACGCGTGGCTGAAGGCCAACGGGCGGACGCTTTACGCCTCGTTCGGGTAGCGCTTCCTTACGCGCCGTTAACCACTTTTGGCCAAAAGGGCGGCATGGCGTCCATCGGCCTCGCCCTGGCGGCCGCGCTCGCCGCGGCTTTGGCACCGGCTCCCGGGCCGGGACCCTCCGTCGCACCCTCGGCCAAGCCGCCACTCCAACGACCCGCCCCGCCGAATTCCGCCGTGGTGCCGAGTTCCCCCGTGGCGCCGAACTCGAGCAGCGGCTGCTGCGAAGATCCGTTCGCACCTGTCGGGGCCAACGGCGAGCGCCCGCTCTCGATCACGATCGAAAGTGGCATCAACGTCGGACGCCTGGGCCTCAAGGGGCATCAGGACGGCCATGCTGACATCGATCCGCAGACCGGCGCCAAGCAGGTCGGCTCGGGAATGGTCGACCTCGGCGGCCTCTCCTTTCAGGGCAAGGCGACGATCACCGGCAAGCCGTTGCGCCCGGTGCACATCGAGCTGCCGCAGGTGGTCACCTTGTACAGCCAGAGCGGCGCCGAGGCCGAGTTGAGCGACTTTCGCACCGACCTTGCCGGAGTGGCGATGCTCGACGAGCAAGGCCAGCTGCAATTCAATTTCGGCGCCACGATCACCAGCAAGAACGGCCAGGGCGGCGATTTCCGCGGGCGAATTCCGATCCGCGTCGAATATTACTGACCGTCCGGCCGCGGGGGTGGCGCCGGCGGGCGGCGAGGCCTATCTTGGCGCCATGCGCATCTTCAACCTGAAGAACGTCTCGCCGATCGACGGCTTCGGCGACTTCTTTCATTACTGGCGCCAGCCGACGCCCTATCGCTGGCAAATTCTCGGTCTCTCCGTGGCCCTGACCTTCACGATGATCGTGCTGTTCATGCCGAAGACCGAGCGCGCGCCACCGGCGCAGCCCGAGGTGATCTGGATCAACACATTCGCCCCGAACCGAACCGAGAAGGAAATCCTCGAGTCCAACATCGCCAACCAGAAGCGCAAGGACGCCGAGGCCGCGATCCGGAAGCAGAACGATGAAGTCCGCCGGAACTTCTACCGCAACCTTGCCCGCGCGAGCGGGTTCGATCCGGACGAGCTGGAGCGCCAGTACAGCGATCCGCCGCCGGCGGCAAAGCGAACGCCGCCCAAAGCAGAAGCCGCCGCACCGGCCAAGCCAACCGCCACATCCTCAACGACAGTCCCCGCGGAGCATCCCGCACAGTGAGCGACGGCGCAGGGCGCTGGCTGGCGGCTTGCGCCTGTCTCGCCGAGCGCGCGCGACCCATGAGCCGGCCGAACCCGGCGGTCGGAGCGATCGTCGTCAAGAACGGCATCGTGCTCGGCCGCGGATGGACCCAGCCCGGCGGCAGGCCTCACGCAGAGGCGATGGCGCTCGAACAGGCCGGCGGCGAGGCGCGCGGTGCGACGCTCTACGTCACCCTCGAGCCTTGCGCTCATATGAGCGAGCGCGGGCCCGCGTGTGCCGATCTCGCTGTCACCTCGGGCATCGCGCGGGCTGTGATCGGCGTCGAGGACCCGGACCCGCGCACGGCCGGCGGTGGCGTCGAACGGCTCAAGGCAGCCGGTGTTTCGGTGGCTTTGGCCGACGATCCGGCCTGCCGCGACAGCCTCGCCGGCTATCTCGCGCGCAGGCGCAAGGGGCGCCCGTTCGTCACGCTGAAGCTGGCCATCACTGCTGACGGTTTCGTGGCCCGTCCGGACGGCAGCAGCAAGTGGATCACCGGTCCGATTGCCCGCGCCCATGCCCACCGCGAGCGTGCCCGGAACGATGCCATCCTGGTCGGCGGCCGCACGCTGCGAATTGACCAGCCGAGGCTCGACGTGCGCCTCCCGGGGCTCGAAGACCGCTCCCCGCAGCGGCTGGTCCTCACGCGGCACGATCAGCCCCGGGACTGGCAGGCGCTTGCCGGCCCCGAGGCGATCCGTTCCCTCGACGCGCAATACCTGCTCGTCGAAGGCGGCGCGCAAGTGGCCGACGCATTCCTGACCGCCGGGCTGGTGGACCGGCTCCTGCTCTACCGCGCACCGGTCGAGTTCGGCGAGGGTATGGCCGCGTTCCGCCACCCCGGGGCGACCGGCGCTCCCGAGGGCTGGCAGCTTTGCGATCGCCGCCAACTTGGCAGCGACACGCTCGAAGTCTACACCCCGGGGCGAAGCTGAAGGGGCCCCATGTTCACCGGCATCGTCACCGCCGTCGGCACGATCGAAAGCTGCGAAAAGCGCGGCGACTTGCGCGTGCGCGTCGCCTGTCCGTTCGACCCGGACAAAATCGCGGTCGGCGCCTCGATCGCCTGCTCGGGCGTGTGCCTCACGGTAGTCGAGCGGGGCGGAGAGACCGGCAACGCCTGGTTCGCGGTCGATGTCTCGGCCGAGACGCTCTCGCGCACGGCCAAGGACAGCTGGGCAGAAGGGACGCGCATCAACCTCGAACCGTCGCTCAGGCTCGGCGACGAGCTTGGCGGCCACATCGTCTCGGGCCATGTCGATGCGGTCGGCACGGTCGAGCAAGTGCAGGCCGAAGGCGATTCCACGCGCGTGACGATCGTCGCGCCGGCGGCGCTTGCCCCGTTCGTCGCGCCCAAGGGCTCGATCGCGCTCGACGGCGTTTCACTGACGGTCAACCAAATTGAGGACCGGCCCGACGGCTCGGTCGCCTTCGGCCTCAACATCATCCCGCACACGGCTGCCGTGACAACGCTCGGCGAGCTGGGCCCGGGCGCCGAAGTCAATCTCGAGATCGACACCCTCGCCCGTTATCTCAAGCGGCTGGAGTCCTTGCGCGCCTAGAAAGGGTGCGCGCCGTCATTTCCCGGCGAGAGGCCCGCCGGCAAACCCCGCGCGGTCGATCTCGTACACGACGTGGATCACCGGCTCGCCTGCCATGATGGAGACATCGCTGTGATCGGTCAGGCGGCCTCCGATGTTCTTCATCGCCCCGCGCGAGACCAGATTGCCCTCGCCGACACGGAACCGAACGCGTTCGACATGTTCCAGCGCGTGCCGCAACATCAGCCGCTTCATCTCGGCGTTGGCGCCCGTGCCCCAAAGGCGCCGGGCAAGGAATGTCCAGCCAATCTCCACCGAACCGCCGTCGGTCGGATCGTAGCCCTGGAACCGCGAGGAGCCGACGATGGCGCCGCTCGCCTTGTCGATCACGACGAGCGCGCCCTTATTCGCGAGCGCATCGTCGAAGAACGCGCGAAAAACCGGCTCCTGCCAGCGGTCGTGCGCCGGGTGCAGCGCCCATACGGCCGGGTCCGAAGCGACTGCGAAGAGCGCCTCCCAGTCGTCAGGGCTGAGCGGCCTCAGCAGCAGCCGCTCCCCCTCAAGGACCGGCTGCCGGTTCATTCAGACCGCGTTCGCCGGAGCCGCCGCCACCTCGCGGAGCGCGGCGGTGAACTTGGCGATGTTGTCCATGGTCAGCCCGGCGACGTTGATGCGGCCCGAGCCCGCCATGTAGATGCCATGGTCCTGGCGCAGGGTGTCGATCTGCTCCTTCGACAGCGCGAGCGTGGCGAACATGCCGTTCTGCAGGTCAAGCGGAGCCAGGTCGACCTTGCCGATCTGCCCCGCCTGGGCCAGCGTCGCCCGAACCTGGCGAATGCGAGCCCGCATCTGCGCCAGCTCGTCCAGCCAGTTCTCGGTCAGATTGGCATCGCTCAGAACGAGGCGCACCGCCGCAGCCCCGTGGTCCGGCGGCATCGACCACGCCGCCCGGGCAAGCGCATGGCCGTTCGACAGGATGCGCGTCAGTTCCTCTGCGTCTTCCGCCAGCGCATAGAGCGCTCCCACGCGATCACGATAGAGGCCGAAGTTCTTGTCGCAGCTCTGCGCGATCAGCGCCTCGGGAACCGCATCGACGACCCGCCTCACCCCGTAGGCGTCCTCGTCCATGCCCTCGCCGAGGCCCTGGTAGGCAAGGTCGATGACCGGGAGCACACCGCCATGCGCAAGCAATTGGGCAACCTCGTCCCATTGCTCGGGGGTGTAATCGATGCCGGTCGGGTTGTGGCAGCAGCCGTGCAGCAACACGACGTCACCCTCGCCCGCCGCGCCGAGCGCCTCTTTCAACGCCGCAAGATTGGCCGCCCCCTTGCCGGTGGCATGCGCGAAGGTCACCAGCTCGAGCCCGAGGTCTTTCACGATCTGCGCATGGTTCGGCCAGCTCGGCGTGCCCATGAGCACGCGAGCCGCACCCGCCCGCCGCGCCAGCGCCAGCGCCAGCCGCACGGCGCCGGTGCCGCCGGGGGTCTGCATCCCGTCGATCCGCCCGCCGCGGGTCGGGTCGCCGCCGAAAATGTACGGCATCAGCGCGTGGACGAAACCCATGTCGCCCTCGGGCCCGAGATAGGCCTTGGTGTCCTGCTCCTCGACCAGCTTGCGCTCGGCCGCCTTGATCGCGCCGAACACCGGCGTCGCGCCCTGCCCGGTGCGATAGACGCCGACGCCGAGATCGATCTTGTCG
>DATJHD010000301.1:0-3086 GCA_035494275.1 Croceibacterium sp. | reverse complement strand
TGTTCAACGCCTTGACCGAGACGCAGGCCGCGCAGGCGGCGAACTATCCGTTCTGCACGATCGAGCCGAATGTCGGCCGGGTCGAGGTCCCGGATGCGCGGCTTGAAAGGATCGCAGCCATCGCCAAGTCGGCCAAGATCGTGCCGACGCAGCTCGAGTTCGTGGATATCGCGGGACTCGTCAAAGGCGCGAGCAAGGGCGAAGGGCTCGGCAACCAGTTCCTCGGCAACATCCGCGAGGTCGACGCGATCGTCCACGTGCTGCGCTGCTTCGAGGATGACGACATCCAGCACGTCGCCAACAAGGTCGATCCGATCGCCGACGCCGAGGTGGTCGAGACCGAACTGATGCTGGCCGACCTCGAAAGCCTCGAGAAGCGCGTCGAGAACGCGCGGCGGCGGGCGACGAGCGGCGACAAGGAAGCCAAGGCGCTGGTCAGCGTGCTCGGCCAGGCGCTCGACCTGCTGCGCGAAGGCAAGCCGGCGCGGCTGACGCAGCCGAACGGCGAAGAGGAGGAGCGGCTGTTCGCCCAGGCGCAGCTCTTGACCGCCAAGCCGGTGCTGTACGTGTGCAATGTCGCCGAGGAAGACGCCGCAACCGGCAACGCGATGAGCGAGGCGGTGTTCGCCAAGGCCTCAGCGGAAGGGGCCAAGGCCGTCGTCGTGTCGGCCGCGATCGAGGCCGAGCTGGTGGCGATGGACCCGGGGGACCGCGCCGAGTACCTCAAGGAGCTGGGGCTCGCCGAGACCGGCCTCGCCCGCGTGATCCGCGCCGGCTACGAACTGCTCGGCCTCAAGACCTTCTTCACGGCCGGTCCCAAGGAAGCGCGCGCGTGGACTTTCCCCGCCGGCGCCAAGGCGCCGCAGGCCGCGGGCGAGATCCACACCGATTTCGAGAAGGGCTTCATCCGCGCGGAGACGATCGCTTATGACGATTATGTCTCGCTCGGCGGCGAGGCCGGCGCCAAGGAAGCCGGCAAGCTGCGCCAGGAAGGCAAGGAATACGTCGTCCAGGACGGCGACGTGCTGCTGTTCAAGTTCAACGTCTGACGCAAAGGAAAGGGGCCGCGGGAGCCCACGCTGCCGCGCCCCGATCATGGCGATGCGCCGCCTTCTCAAGCCGGCGGACTGGGAGGCGCAGGCGGAGCGGGCGGGGCCGACTTGCTGGCGATATAGGCGAGCCACATCTTCGCGACGGGCGCGCGCGGGCCGGTCACCTGCTCCAACGTCGCCTTGGCCAAGTCGAGCTGACCCGCCTTCACCTGCGCGATGCCGAGCTCGGTCTGCGCAAGGCCCTTGTCGGGGATGCCCTTGTCGAGCGCCATCTTGTACATTTCGGCGGCCTTGTCGTAGGCGCCGGTCGAGAAATAGAGGTTGGCCGCACCCAGCGGCACCTTCGGATCGGTCGACTTCGGCGCGTCGGCCGCGACCGAATCCGCGAGCGACTTCTCGCTGGCGACCCGCGTGTCGGCGATCGACTTCGCCTGCTGGAAGCCTGAATCGCTGGCGCTGATCGCGCCGCTCTTGACCGCCTGGTCGAGCACCGAGAGCGCCTCGGTCGACATCTTGCGGGGATCGAGCACGTCCACGTACGCGAGGTAGTCGTGCTTGTCCTTGAGCGAGCCGGTTTCCTTCATCAGGCGAAACAGGTTGAGCTGGCCGTCGGCATCGAACTGGCCGAGCGCGTTGACCACCTGCAGCGCCGCCTGCCAGTTGGTCGGCGTCGGATAGTGCTCGACGAGCATCGCGGCGTACTGGTCGGCCTGCGCCGGCAGCTTGCTGTCGTAAGCGACCTTCAGCCCACGGCGATACCAAGTGTCGGGAACCTGCTGGCCCGCCGCGGTGCGCTTGGCGATCAGGTCGGACAGGTACTGCAGCCCCTGAGCCCCCTGCCCCTGGCCGAAATAGGTCTCGGCGATGATCGCGGCGGGGTCGCCGTCGGTGTAGCCGGCCTGGATGGCGGCCTGCAGCTGGTTGCGGGCTTCCTCGAAATTCTTGTCCTCGTAGGCCCATTGTCCGAGGAAGAAATGGAACAGGCCCACCTGGGCCGGTTGGGCCTTGCCGCTTTCGAGCGACAGCTGCACGCCCTGCTTCTGGAGGGACGTATCCTTCAGCTTGCCGCCGAGCGCGATCAGCGCCTGCCCGAAGGTGTTCTTGTCTGTCGGGTTCTGGATCGCCGCCTGGATCGTGGGGATCATGGCCTTGGCGGAAGCGAGGTCACCGGCCGGGTCGTTGACGATCTTCTGCATCGGCGCATAGGCATCGGCGAACGCCTTCGAATTGCCTTCGGCCTTGGCGTCCTGCTTCTTGTCCTTCGCGAAGGCGGGCGTTGCGACGGACGTGCCGATCACCATGCCGCTCGCCAGCGCGAGGGCGAGCGCCACGCGGGCGACCGGTTTCGTGCGCGTGGGGGCGCGAACGGGAGTGGAATGCATAAAGAGGTCTCTCCTGAGGAACGGAACGGCCGGGGGGCAGGCCGGAAAATTCTGCGCGGCGCTCCTGCCGCGTCGCGCACAAATTTGCAAATGCCTTGCTAGGTTCCCGGCGCTGAATAGCGATTGAACACCGCGTTGCTGCGACGAAATGGGGGAGCGCCGGAAAACCGGTCTGGAAGTGTGGAAAACGAGCCCCATATGGGCCCTGGAACCTCCGCTCCGCTGGCCCTTTGGCGCTCCTTGGCCTAGGGTCCCGCGCACGCCACTTCCCGCATAACAGAACAGGCTTTTCTCGCAGGTGAGCGACACCACCGACATTATCAATCCTCCCGCCGAGCCCGGCGGGTTCGACCGCATCGACATCGTCGATGAGATGAAGACCAGCTACCTCGATTACGCGATGAGCGTGATCGTCAGCCGCGCGCTGCCCGACGTGCGCGATGGCCTGAAGCCGGTCCACCGCCGCATCCTGTGGAGCTGCTACGAGGCCGGGTTCGTGCCCGGCCGGCCCTATCGCAAGAGCGCCAAGATCACCGGCGACACGATGGGCAACTACCATCCGCACGGCAACCAGGCGATCTACGACGCGCTCGCCCGCATGGCCCAGCCGTGGTCGATGCGCGTGCCGCTGATCGATGGCCAGGGCAACTTC
>DATJHD010000300.1:0-9780 GCA_035494275.1 Croceibacterium sp. | reverse complement strand
CTTGCTGTTCGGGTTGAGGTCGACGAAACCCGACCAGAACTGCTCGCCGGCGAAGATCTTGATCAGCCAGGCGTCGTACTCCGCGTCGGAGAAGCCTTTCTCGAGCAATTCCTCGAACATGATCGTGACTTTCACCCCGTTCGGCGTGCCGAGCGAGTAGAGCTGGAACGGGTGTTCGCCGACCGGGAGGTCGTGTTGCTCGCGCGCGCCCGCGGTCGGACGGTTGATTCCCGCGAACTGGCCGCCGTTCTCGGGGTCGAATTCCCAGACTTTCGGCGGGGTATAGACATCGTTCATCGAGCGCTCTCCTGGCAGAATCGGGTGTCGCGGGCCTTCACATGGCGAGCGGGCGGGGGAGGGGCAACCCCGCTCTTCGTTGCCCCTGCCGTAGGTTCTCTTGGCAGGCGCAATCTCGGCCGGAACCGCAGCCGCTTGCGCCCGTTCAGCGCCCGCATGGCGACCCTGCCCCCCAAGCTTGTGCAAGTCGATGACGGCCAGCCGGGGATCACGCGACGCAAGTGCGGACGCGGGTGGGCATATTTCGGGGCGGACGGAAGCCGGATTGCCAAGCGTTCCGAGATCGACCGGCTCAACAACATCGCCCTGCCGCCGGCCTACACCGACGCGTGGTTCTGTCCCGACCCGAACGGTCACATCCTGGCCACCGGTTTCGACGACAAGGGGCGCAAGCAGTATCGCTACCACCCGGACTATCGCGCTTACCAGGAAGCCGAAAAATTCGATCAGTGCCTCGCGTTCGGCTCGCTGCTGCCGAAGGTTCGCAAGCGGGTCGAGGCTGACCTTGCCGACCGCGCGCTCAGCCGCGCCCGGGCGATAGCCAGTGTCGTGCGGCTGCTCGACGAGGGCGTGGTGCGGGTCGGCAACGAAAGTTACGCCAGAGCCAACCAGAGTTTCGGCGCGACCACGCTGCGGATGCGCCACGTCAGCCTGTCGGGAAAGACCGTCAAGCTGCGCTTCAAGGCGAAGAGCGGCAAGATCGCCGAGGTGGCGGTGACCGACCATCGCCTCGCCCATTTCGTCCGCAAGATGGAAGACCTGCCGGGGCAGCACCTGTTCCAGTACATCGACGACGACGGCGAGGCACACCCGGTCGGCTCGGCCGAGGTCAACGATTATCTGTGCGAGACGATGGGCGAGCACTTCACCGCCAAGAACTTCCGCACCTGGCACGCCAGCGCGATCGCCTTCGGCCTGCTCGCCCACGCCGAGCGTCCGACAACGATCGGGGCTTTGATGGAGCAGGTAAGCGAGAAGCTCGGCAACACCCCGGCCATCGCCCGCAAGAGCTACGTCCATCCGGCGGTCGTCGCGCTGGTCGACCGCCAGCTGAAATGGCGCAAGGGCCTGAAGCTGCCGCGCAAGACGAAATGGCTGAGCAGCGAGGAGCGCGGCTTGCTCGAGCTGCTGGAGCAAAGTCCCGGAGCGGAGCGGTTCCTGGCCGCGAAGTAGCGGGTCAAGGCCGCTCGATGCGCCACGCCATCCCCATCGCGAGAGCCGCGAACAGCGCGCCGGCGACGAAAGTGGCCGCCGGGCCGATCTGGTCCCACAGGAGGCCGGCCCCGACGCTGGCGGCGAGGGTGGCAAGGCCGGTGGCCAGGTGAAACACCCCGAAGCTCGAGCCGCGCAGTCCGGGCGGAGCATGATCGGCGACGAGCTTGCCCATGAGCCCCTGGCTCAGCGCCATGTGCGCCCCCCAGAGGATAATGCCGACGAAGGCAACGGCAACCGAAGCTGCGGCCGCGAGCACCAGGTCGGCGGTTATAAGACAGGCGAGGCCGGCGATAAGCAGCCGCCGCACCGGCGTGCGATCGGCCCAGGCTCCCGCAGGGTACGAGCCGGCGGCGTAGACCAGGCTCATCGCCACGAGGACCATCGGCGCGAGCGTCAGCGGCAAGCCCACGGCGTTGGCCTTCAGCACCAGGAACGCCTCGCTGAAGCGCGCGAGCGTGAACACGGTGGCGATGGCGATGACTTGCCAGAAAGGCCCCGGAAGCACGCGCAGATCGCGGAGCCGGATCGAGGATCGCGGCCTGGCGGCCTTCGCGGCCACCTCGTGGTCTTTCACGCCGAACAACGCGACCAGGGCCGCGAGCGCGGCGGGGACGGTCGCGATCCAGAACACCAGCCGCATGTTGTCGGCAAAGGCCGCCATCAGTCCGATCGCGGCGAGCGGGCCGATAATCGCCCCCACCGTGTCGAGCGCCTGGCGCAACCCGAAAGCGCGGCCGCGCAGCTCCGGCGGCGTGACGTCGGCGACGAGGGCATCGCGCGGAGCCCCGCGAACGCCTTTGCCGAACCGGTCGGCGAAGCGCGCCGCGAACACGACCGCAGCGCTGCCGGCGATGGCGAACAAGGGCTTGGAAATCGCGGCCAGTCCGTAGCCGATGACGACCAGCGGCTTGCGCTTGCCCATCCGGTCGGACAGCGTGCCGGAGAGCATCTTGGTGACGCTCGCAACCGCCTCGCCGACGCCGTCGATCAGGCCCACCGTCGCGGCGCTGGCGCCCAGCGTCAGCGTCAGGAACAGCGGCAGCAGGGCGTGGATGCTCTCGGACGAGGCGTCCATGAACAGGCTGACGAGGCCGAGTGCCCAGACGGTCCGCGGCAACGTGGCTCCTGGTTCGGCATCAGCCTCGCGCATATCGCCTCTTCAGCTGGTCCATCGCGCCATGGCGGCTGACATCCGCCGCCGCAACCTCTAGTCGGCACGCAAACGATCGAACGGAGTTCAGTCAAGGATGTCCCAGCTGTACGAAGGCGTTTGGCGCGACAGCCCGCCCGCGGCCGAGGAAATCGGCAAGGACGGGCAGTTCCGCCGCGTCGAAAGCCCGCTGCGCAACTGGATCTCGCCCGAGCCCGACGCCGAGTTCCCCGCCGAGTCCGGCCGCTATCACCTGTTCATCGCCTGGGTCTGCCCGTGGGCTTCCCGCGTGACGGCCTATCGCGTTCTCAAGGGCCTTGAGGACGTCATCTCGCTTTCGGCGTCGCACGGCGTGATCGGCAACCAGGGGTGGATCTTCAAGGACGACACCATCCCGCCGTTCACGGTTCCGCACCCGCTTTACCGGGTCTACCAGGAACACGATCCGCGCTACACCGGCAAGGCCACCGTGCCGACGCTGTGGGACAGGAAGACCGGCCGGATCGTCAACAACGAGAGCGCCGACATCATCCGCATGCTGAACTCGGCGTTCGATCACCTTACCGGCAATCGGCTCGATCTCTATCCCGAGGCGCTGAGGCCCGCGATCGACCGCTGGAACGAGCTGATCTACCCGACGCTCAACAACGGTGTGTATCGCGCGGGGTTCGCCAGCACCCAGGCCGCCTACGAGCAAGCGGCGCACGAGGTGTTCGACACCCTCGATGCGATGGAAGAGCATCTGCGCGGCCACCGCTATCTCGCCGGTGAATACTGCACCGAGGCGGACTGGCGCGCGTTCACCACGCTGGTGCGGTTCGACGTCGGCTATCACGGCGCCTTCAAGTGCAATCTCAGACGGATCGAGGATTACCCGGCGCTGCGCGGCTACCTGCGCGAGCTCTATCAATGGCCAGGTATCGCCAAGACCGTGAAGCTCGAGGAGATCAAGCGCAACTACTACGCGCTGACCGACAGGCACCATCTCTTCCCGATCGGGCCGCAGCTCGACCTGTGGACGCCGCATGGCCGCGAAGGGCTGCCGGCAAAAGGCATCTGGGAGCGCCCCGCGTGACGCCCGACCTGATCGTCGTCGGGGGCGGTTCCGCCGGAGCGCCTTGCGCCGCGCGGCTCGCCCAAGCGGGCAAGCGAGTGCTGCTGCTGGAGGCCGGCAAGTCGGACGTCGTCATCCGCTCGAAAGTGCCGGCGCTGATGGGCGGGATCGTCCACACGCCCGGGTTCGACTGGATGTACAAGGCAGAGCCCGATGCCTCCGTCGGCGGGCGGGCCGACGTGTGGCCGGCGGGCAAGCGCCTCGGCGGCGGCAGCGCGATCAACGGGATGATGTTCGTCCGCGGTCACAAGTGGGACTACGATCACTGGGCGCAGCTCGGCGCCACCGGTTGGGATTACGCCAGCGTGCTGCCGTACTTCCGGCGCATGGAGGACAACGAGCGCGGCGCCGACGAGTGGCGCGGGCAGGGCGGTCCGATCGCCGTGTCCGAAGTCCGCTCCCGCTACGAGATCACCAACGAGTGGATCGAGGCGGTGCAGCAGGCCGGCTATCCGCGCTCGCTCGACCTCAACGGGCGCGAGGCGGAAGGGGTCGATCACATCCAGCTCTCGCAAAGGCGCGGGCTGCGGCACTCGACCGCCGCGGGGTACTTGCGCCGCAAGCCACTGACGCTCGACATCCTGCTCGAAGCGCATGTGCTGGCGATCGAAACGGCCCATGGTCGGGCAACGGGGGTTACCATCCGGCGCGGCGGCGAGGTCTCGACGCTGACGGCAAGCGAGGGCGTGGTGCTGTGCGCGGGCGCGCTGAACACGCCCCGGCTGCTGATGCTGTCGGGCATCGGTCCCGAACGGGAGCTGCGGGATCACGGCATCGATGTCGTGTGCGACCTGCCGGGCGTGGGCGAGAACCTGCAGGAGCACCCAGGCGTGCACCTCGTGGACGAAGTCGACAGGCACACGCTCAATCTCGATTCACGGGGCCTCAACGGCGTCAAACAGGTCCTCTCGCTGGCGATTGCCCGCAGCGGGGCGCTGACCACCGGGATCGGCCACGCGCAGGCGTTCGTGCGGAGCCGCGACGGCCTTCCCGCGCCCAACCTGCAGCTCGCCTTCTCGGCCTTCGCCTTCGACGTGACCGAGAACGGCAACCTCGCGCTGCGCCAGGAGAGCTCGGTCTCGACTCTCGCTGCGCTGATGCGACCGCGCTCGCGCGGGAGGATTTCGCTGCGCTCGGCCGATCCCGACGCGCCGCCCATCATCGAGCACTTGTTGCTCGGCGACGAGGACGATGTGCAGCAGCTGGTCGACGGCCTCGAAATCGCGCGCCGGATCATGGCCCAGCCGGCCATCGCGCCGCACGTGACCGGCGAGGTGCGCCCCGGGGCGAAGCTGGCGACGCGCGAGCAACTCGGTTTTTATGTTCGTGCCGCGACGATCCCGATGTTCCACCCGGTCGGCACCGCCAGGATGGGCGCGGCGGATGATCCGCAAGCGGTCGTCGGACCCGATTGCCGGGTGCGCGGCATCGCCGGGCTGTGGGTCGCCGACGCCTCGATCATGCCGACAATTCCGCAAGGCAACACCAACGCCACCGCGATCATGATCGGCGAACGCGCGAGCGACCTCATTCTCGGCGCGCTCCGCGAAAGGCTGGCGGCGTGAACTCCCCTCCCGCAGGCGGGAGAGGAAGAGAGCCCTACTTTGCCACTTCGTTCGCCAGCATCTCGGGCGTCGGAGGGGCGGTGTCCTTCGGATCGGAGCCCTTGTGCTTGTCGGTCGCCGGCAAGGGGGCGCCGTTGGCGATCCCGAAGCCGGCCTGTTCGCCGGCGAACTCGGTATAGGCGACGTTCACGTTCATGTGCGCGCGCGCCAGCGGCGTGTTGCCGTATTCCAGCCCCTTCTTGATGTGGGTGTCGAGCAGCGGCGCGAAATCGGGGTTCTTCTTGAGATCGTCCACCGCCATGCCCGGCGGATCACCGGCATCGTAGTGCTTCTTGGCGGCATCGACGAGCGCGCGATCGAACTTGGCGAGGCGCACGAGGCCGGCCCAGGTGTTCATGTGGCCATGCCCTTCCTCGACGAGGTCGACCTTGCCCTTCACCGCATCGACCAGCGCATGGGTCTCCTCGGCGATCGCCTCGGCGCCGCCGGCGGGAAGGAAAGGCGCCATGTTCCACGCCATTACATCGCCCATGCACAGAAGGCGCGCTGCCGGGAACAGCACGAAGGTGTCGCCGTTCGTGTGGCCGCGGCCGAAGTGATAGAGCTCGATGCGGTCGGCGCCCGAGCCAATCGTCATGCGGTCCTTGAATGTCTCCGTCGGCAAAAGCTTGGGATTGCCGCGCGGGCCGCTCAGCTCCTCCTTCGCGCCCTCGTTCATGATGATGCGAACGTTCGGATACTGCTCGCGCAGGTAGTCGTTGCTGCCGACGTGGTCCGGATGGCTGTGCGTATTGATGATCAGCTTGACGGGCTTGTCGGTGACCTTCTTCACCTGCTCGACGATGTAGGGTCCATTGCCCGGCATCTTGGTGTCGACCAGGACCACACCGTCCTTCTGCACGACGACAAGCGTGTTCCCGCCGCCGCCGAAGATCTTGTAGATGTTGCCCTTGATGTGCTCGATGGGCTCGGGCGGCGGCAGCGGCGAGCGCGCGCGCGCCGGACCCCCGGGCCCGGCCCGCGTGGCCCCCTGGGCCGGCGGAGTCTGCTGTTGCGCCGCAGCCGCGGCGGCCAGGCTGCTCGCAGCCAGAAGTGCAAAAACGACCTTCATCTTCATCCCGTCTCTCCCTCGACGGGACTGATTCGGCCCCATCGTTGACTCTGTCTAATCCGCTGGAGGGGAATGGCAAAGCCTCGAAGTGCAGCGAAGGGCCGCGGGCGAGGGAGCCGCGCTATTTCTTAAGTTGGGCCGGGATGAAGTCCTCGCGCACCGCCTTGGCCAGCAGGTCGAGCGGCAGCAGCCCCTCATCGACGATGAAATCGTTGAACGCCTTGCGGTCGAACTTGTCGCCGAGGGCGAGCTCGGTCGCGGTCTTGAGGTCCGCCAATTGGCCGTAGCCGTAGTAATAGCTGCCGGCCTGGCCGGGGCCGCGGAAGGTGAAGCGGTCGACTTCCTCCTTGGTGAAGGCCTTCGAGAGGCCGACTTGCTCGCGCAGCCACTTGGTCGCTTCGGCCGGCGTGATCTGCCCGAGGTTGAGCATCGGGTCGAGCATGGCCCGGCTTTCGCGCAAGAGCTGATACTGCAGCGCGACCAGCTGACCCTCGATCGGCTCGTAAGGCATGAACTCGGATTCGGCATAGAGCGCCCAGCCTTCGACATTGACGCTGTTGAAGGCGTAAAGCGCGCGCGCCTCGCTCACCCCGCGGGTGACCATCTGCGCGAATTGCAGCTCGTGCCCGGGCCGCGCCTCGTGCGCGCTGACCGTCCAGGCGGCCGCCTTGAAGTCGAAATCGTCATAGACCGCATCGGGCCCGGCCGAAGGATCGGCGGTCGTCAGCACGAACTCGCCGCGCTCGCCGGTGTTGCCGATGAGGCGCGGCGTTTCCAAGTGCGGCGCCGGACTGGCGGCGTTCTCCGCCTTGCTGCCGAGACGCATCAGAACGGGAAAGGCTGGCCGGGTGACGAGGTGTTCGCGATCGATCGTGGCGTCGATCTCGCCGAGCACCTTGGCATAATAGGCCTCGACCTGATCCGGTGCGACCTTGTCCTTCTTCAGGGCGGCAATCACCGAGGGATAGTCCGTCGCGGCAAGGCCGAACTTCCTGGCAACGAGCGGCGCCAGCATCTCCATCTGCTTGCGGGTGGCGTAAAACCCGCGCCGCGCCCGCTCGACGAGCTCTTCCGGAGGCACATCGATGCCGTATGCCTTGAGGCTGTGAGCGTAGATCTGCGGCGGCTGGCGGAAGTCCTCCCGCGCCCTGGGCAGCACGTTCGCCTTCTCCCATGCAGCGTAGGCCCGCAGCTGGCGATCGAGCGTGGCGAGGGCCTTGTCGGCACCGGCAATCTTCGCCTTCGCGAACAGGGCATGGATGCCCGAGATGTATGTTTCGGTCTTGCCGAGGGTGTCCTCGACCTCACCCTTGTAAGGGCCAACCTTGCCGGGGCCCTGGCTCTCCGCCCAGCGGGCCCTGGCGAGGTCCACCAGCGGCGTCGTCCCGGGAAAAAGCCCCGTGTAGCGCTCGAGCAGCTCCTTCGCCTTGGCCTGGCGAGCCGCGGCGAATTGCGGGTCGAGCGCGCGGTTCATGTTCCCGAACACGAATTGCGGCACGTCGGTCCAATCGAGCAGGAACTGCTCGCTGAGCTGCGTGCCTTCGATCGTCTGGTCGATCGAGTGGATGAGGATGTCGAGGTCCTGGCGGACGAGCGGATCGCGCTCGGCTTGCCTCGCGTCGACGAAGGTCGCGCGCTGCTTCTGCTCGGCGGCGATCAGGCGGGCGGGGCGGTTCGGCCCGAGGTCCAGCGACTTGCCGTCGAACTGCTCCAGTCCGGCCTGGGCAGCGCCTTCCGGATCGAACTGCGCCTCGGTGACGAGCAGCTGCTGGGTGTACCGGTTGCTTTGGGCGATCCACGCCGGCGCTTCATCGGCGCTCGCGGCGGTGGCCCCGGCAAGAATGGCGCTGGCCGCGAGCCACCGGCAGATGCGTCTTGTGATCATGTCTTGCGTTCCCCCCCGATCGGCTCGCCTTCGCTATGGCACGAAGTCGCGGAGGGCAAAGGATTCGTTCAGTCCAGCCGCATGACCCAGCCGTGCCTGTCCTCGGCAGTGCCGCGCTGGATGGCGACGAGCTTGTCGCGCAGGCGTTGCGTGGTCTGTCCGGTTCCGCCCGAGCCGACGACGAACTCACCGTCGCGGCTGGCGACCTTTCCGATGGCCGTCACCACGGCCGCTGTGCCGCAGGCGAAGGCTTCGGTCAGCCGGCCGCTCTCGGCGTCGGCGCGCCACTGATCGATCGCATAACGCTCCTCGACGACCGTGAGACCGTCTTCGCGCGCGAGAGTAATGAGGCTGTCGCGGGTGATGCCCGCGAGGATCGTGCCGGTCAGCGGCGGTGTGATGAGGGTGCCGTCGTCGAGGACGAAGAACAGGTTCATGCCGCCGAGCTCCTCGACCCAGCGATGCTCCGCGGCGTCGAGGAAGCACACCTGGTCGTGACCGCGGCGGACGGCGTTGGCGTGCGGGACGAGGCTCGCCGCATAGTTGCCGCCGCACTTTGCCGCCCCGGTGCCGCCGGGCGCCGCACGGGTGTAGTCCTGCGAAACCCAGATCGACACCGCGGGAGCGCCGGACTTGAAGTAGTTGCCCGCCGCGCTGACGATGACGAGGAACTTGTACTGCTTGGCCGGCCGCACGCCGAGGAACGCCTCTGTCGCGATCATGAACGGGCGTACGTACAGGCTGCCGCCTTCGACCGTCGGGAACCAGTCGCGATCGGCCAGGACCAATTGCCTGATCGCTTCGACAAAAACGTCTTCGGGCACGTGCGGCATCGCCAGCCGGTCGGCGGAGTGATTGAAGCGGCGCGCGTTCTGCTCCGGCCGGAACAGGGCCATGGTGCCGTCGGCGAGCCTGTAGGCCTTGAGGCCCTCGAAGATCTCCTGCGCATAGTGCAGCACGGCACAGGCGGGGTCGAGGCTGAGGGGACCCCGCGGGCCGAGCGTCGCGCTGTGCCAGCCGCGATCCTCGTCCCACTCGATGGTGACCATGTGATCGGTGAACACCTTGCCGAATCCCGGATCGGCGATCGCCTCGGCGCGCGTTGCGCCGGGAACCGGGGCCGGGTGGGGGAGGCGGGTGATCTCGATCGGGTGGTCGGCGCTGTCAGCCATGGGCTCGTCTCGATTGCAAAGCGGCGTCTTGTATGAATATTTCAATTCTAGCAAGGAATTTGTAATAAATGGTAACCGTTGCGACTACCTTGCACCGCTCTAGCGAGACCGTCGGCCGAATTGAAGGGCACACGCGAGGCGGCCAGGAATGAGAAGGGCGGCTCCGCCCGTCGGGGAACCGCCCTCCGCATGGTCAGC
Source organism: Croceibacterium sp. (assembly GCA_035494275.1). Classification (GTDB taxonomy): domain Bacteria; phylum Pseudomonadota; class Alphaproteobacteria; order Sphingomonadales; family Sphingomonadaceae; genus Croceibacterium_B. The sequence goes on along the minus strand of DATJHD010000300.1, from coordinate 73 downwards.
GGCCGGTTAAGCCGCCCACGAAGCCTTTATCGGCGAAAGGTAAGGATTACCGATAATGCCTCGCGAGGGTCGG
>DATJHD010000299.1:0-22214 GCA_035494275.1 Croceibacterium sp. | reverse complement strand
AGCGAGCGCGTGTGCAACGTCCACGAAGTCGCCGCCGACGAGATGATTCTCGACGTCGGCCCGCAGGCGGTCGAGGCGCTCGCCGACGTGCTCAAGACCTGCCGCACGCTTGTCTGGAACGGCCCGCTCGGCGCGTTCGAGTTGCCTCCGTTCGATGGCGCCACCGTGGCACTGGCAAGGACCGCGGCCGCGCTGACGAAGGAAGGCTCGCTGGTCTCGGTCGCCGGCGGCGGCGACACCGTGGCGGCGCTGCACCACGCCGGCGTTGCGGAAGATTTCACCTACGTCTCGACCGCCGGTGGCGCGTTCCTCGAATGGATGGAAGGCAAACAACTGCCCGGCGTTGCCGCACTCGAAGGAAAGGACTGAGCCGATGAACCAGCAGGACATGGCCGCCAAGCTCGCCGCCGGGCAAGGATTCATCGCCGCGCTCGACCAGTCGGGCGGCTCGACGCCGAAGGCGCTCAAGGGATACGGCATCGAGGACGATGCCTGGTCGAACGAGGACGAGATGTTCGACCTCATTCACCAGATGCGCAGCCGCATCATCAAGAGTCCGTCCTTCGGCAACGGCAAGGTCATCGGCGCGATCCTGTTCGAAAAGACGATGGACGGCACCGTGGACGCAAAACCGGTGCCGCAGGCGCTGATCGATCTCGGCATTGTGCCGTTCATCAAGATCGACAAGGGCCTGGAAGCCGAGGCGGACGGTTCCCAGCTGATGAAGCCCATGCCCGACTTGGCCGCGCTTCTTGAGCGCGCGAAAGGGCTGGGTGTTTTCGGGACCAAGGAACGGTCGGTCATCCATTCGGCCGACGCGAGGGGCATCGCCGCCAACGTCGCCCAGCAGTTCGAGGTCGGCCGGCAAGTCCTCGCGCACGGGATGATGCCGATCCTCGAGCCGGAATACTCGATCAGGGCACCCGATCGCGCCGAGGGCGAGGCGATCCTTAAGGCGGAAATCCTCAAGCAGCTCGATGCCATGCCGGACGGGCAGCAGGTAATGCTCAAGCTGTCGATCCCGGTGAAAGCGAATTTCTATCGCGAGCTCATCGATCACCCGAAGGTGCTGGCCGTCGTCGCGCTCTCGGGTGGCTACACGACCGAGGAAGCCTGCGCCGAGCTGGCCAGGAACGAAGGCATGATCGCGAGCTTCAGCCGCGGCCTGCTGCAGGATCTGCGGGTACAGCAAAGCGACGAGGAATTCGACCGCACGCTCGGCGCGGCGATCGACCGAATTTATCAGGCGAGCGTTGCCTGAGCGAGGCCGCCGACTGAGGAAGTGAAGCGCACGCGCCGTCTAACTTGCAGGCCTTGTCAAGAAGGGTGCAAGTGTGGATCGGGTACCGCTGAGATCTCGCGTCATCGCAGCTGCGCTCGTGACATTGACGTCGGGAGCGCTCGTCCTGGGCGGCATCGCAACCCCTGGCGCGGCCAGGCCCCAGGCAGTGCGCGCTGCCGTCGCCGAGCGAGCTGTGGCAGATGGGTCACTGAGCGTCATGTCCTACAACGTTGAGGGTCTCCCCGCCCCCGCGCGCTTCTCGCGCGCGGCGTCGTTGGATGAGATCGGGGCACGGTTGGCCGCTCTTCGGCAGCTCGGCCGCGAGCCCAACGTTGTTCTGCTGCAGGAAGCCTTCTCTGCTCCGGCCCGGCGTATTGCCGACGAGGCCGGTTATCCTTACGTCGCGCAAGGACCGTCGGCGAGCGAAGTCAACGATGAACCGCCGCCGGACGCGGCGGCTGCCCTCGTCACCCAGGCATCGCACCTCAAAGGAGAGGACGACGGCAAATGGGTGGGCAGCGGACTGCGCATCTTGTCCGACTATCCGATTGTCAGGGTGGACCGGCTGGCATTTCCGCAATGGGCCTGCGCAGGCTACGATTGCCTCGCCAACAAGGGGGCGCTGATCGCCTGGATCAAGGTTCCCGGAAGCGTGCATCCGGTCGCCTTCATCGATACCCACCTCAATTCGCGCGCGGCATCGGGCGTATCGAAGGACCGCGCCGACAGGGCCTACGAATTTCAGGTGGAAGCGCTGAGGCGCTTTATCGCCCGCGCCGTCCCTTCAGAGGCGGTGGCTTTCCTCGGCGGCGACTTCAACAGCGGGAGGGCGCAAGACCGGCAGGCGGATCTTAAGCCCGGGCTGCTGCCCCGTTCACGCAACTCGCTGCGCGACGCTCTGGCGGGCGCGAAAGTCATTCTCGCAAGTGACGAGGGCGACGCCCATGCGATCCTGCAGCGCGCGAAGGACTGGCTCTTCTACCGCGGCACTGCCCAATTGAGGGTTACGCTGACCGGATTTGATGTCCCGTTCGGCCACGAAACCGACGGTTCCACCCTGTCGGACCACCTGGGCTACGAAGCCCATTACCGCGTGCGGGTCGCCTAGCGCGCCGGCGGCGTGTATCGCAGCGTGAAGCGGTAGTGGTTGGGCGGGATCTGACCCGTCGAGGTGCGCTGCGGCAAAACCCGTTCGAGCAACAGCGTGCCGCCTTCGACGGCGGTCGGCTGTCCCAGGGTTGCGAAATAGGCGTGGTCGCGGGTGCCGGGATAGACGTCGACCTTGATGCGCACCGTCCCGGCCCAGATGCACTTCACGTTCGTGGGGCAGCGGCTGTCCTCGTCGAGACTGATGGGCGTGATCCGCTCGGGGCCGAAGAATCCGGTCTCGCCGAGCTTGAGCGTCTCGACCGACCCGGAGTGCCCGCCGAGCAGCGTGGCGCAGCCGGCAAGGGCGAGGGCAGCAAGGGCAGGGGCAGTTCGCGTCGGTCTCATGCAGAGGTCTCCAGTTCTCGCGCGGCAGTCATACGGCCGACTCCGGCCTGGCGCACCATCGCGCGCAAGGTTTGCGCGTCGTGGATGGCATGGGCTTCGGGGTCGTTGTTGAAATAGGCCCAGACGGCGCGCCCGGCGCGGCTCTCACCCGCGATCCAGTCGGTCCATTCGAGCAGCGCCTTGTCGGTGTAACGACCGTAGTATTTGCCGAGGCCGCCGTGGAACCGCAGGTACGCGACAGGGCCGACGGCGAGCCGAGGACTTTTCGACCCGGGCATGTCGTGCGCGCACAAGCTCGCCCCGTAGCGGTCGAGCAAGGCGAACACCGCGTCGGCGTACCAGCTCGGCTCTCGGAATTCGAAGACGTTGGTCACGTCGTGCGGGAGGAGCTTGAGGAAGCTCTCCAGCCGCTCGAGGTTGAGCGCGAAGCGCGTCGGGAGCTGGTACAGGATCGGGCCCAGCTTCGGCCTCAGGGCGTAGAACGAGGCCATCTGCCGCGCGATCGGCTCCTCGCAGTCCTTCAGTTTCTTCGCCTGCGTGAGGAAGCGGTTGGCTTTCACCGCGTAGCAGAAGCCGGGCGGCGCCTGCCTCAGCCAGCCTTCGAAAGTCTTCGGCGGCGGCAGGTGGTAGAAGCTGTTGTTGATCTCGACCGTGTCGAACGCCTCGGCATAGAACGCGAACCAGCGCTTGACGGCAAGCCTCTCGGGATAGAACAGCCCGCGCCAGTGCTTGTACATCCAGCCGGAACAGCCGATCCGCACCGGCGCCGGGAGGGAAGAGTCGTGAGCGATCATGTAGACGTAAACGCCGCGAAGCGCCCCTCGTGCCAGCTCTACCTGATCTCGCCGCTCGACGTCGGCGGGGATTTCCCGCGGCGGCTCGAGCGGGCGCTTGCGGCGGGACCCGTGGCGGCGTTCCAGTTCCGGGTCAAAGGCGTCGACCGGCACGAGGCCGCGCGGCTGGCCGAGCCGCTGCAGGCCATCTGCGCCGCGCGCGACGTGGCGTTCATCGTCAACGATTCCATTGCCCTCGCAAAGCGGTTGCAGGCCGATGGCGTGCACCTTGGCCAGGGTGACGGCACGGTGCGCGAGGCGCGCGACGAGCTCGGGCGCGAGGCGCAGATCGGCGTGACGTGTCATGCAAGCCGCCATCTGGCGATGGAGGCGGGCGAGGCCGGAGCCGACTACGTCGCTTTTGGCAGCTTCTTCCCGAGCAGCACCAAGACGAGCGAGCACCGGCCCGAGCCGGAGCTCTTGAGATGGTGGCAATCGCTGTTCGAGATACCGTGCGTGGCGATCGGCGGGATCACGCCGGAGAATTGCGGGCCGCTCGTCGGCGCCGGGGCCGATTTCCTTGCCGTGAGCCATGCGGTGTGGGGCGCGGACGAGGCCGAGGCCATCCGCGCCTTCGCGAAATCCATCAAAATGGCGGGTTGAGCAATCATCGCTTTCCTACACGCAACTTTTTTGCGAACTCGTAGGCGGTGGACTGGGAGATCGACGATCATGGCTGAAGCGGCGCGGCGCGAACTGACCTGGCGTGCGATTCTGCTCGGCGGGTCGCTGACATTCCTGTTCACCGCCGCGAACGTCTATTTCGGCCTGCGCGTCGGACTGACCTTCTCCACCGCGCTCCCGGCTGCGGTCATCTCGATGGCGCTGCTGCGCACGTTCGCCGACAACAGCCTGGTCGAGAACAACATCACCCAGACGATCTGCAGCGCGGCCGGCGCGGTGGCGACGATCATCTTCGTGCTGCCCGGCCTGGTGATGGTCGGCTGGTGGACCCACTTCCCCTATTGGACGACCGTCTTCGTGTGCTTCATCGGTGGTACGATGGGGGTGATGATGTCGGTGCCGCTGCGCCGGGCGCTCGTCGTCAATTCGCCGCTGCCCTATCCGGAGGGGATCGCCGGCGCCGAAGTTCTCAAGGTCGGCGGAGCCACGAGCGAGGGCATCGAGGAAAGCAAGTTCGGCCTCAGGACGATGATTTTCGGCGGCCTCGTCAGCGTGGTGATGGCAGCGCTGATCTCGCTCGGCATCGCGGCGGCGGAAATATCACGCTATTTCCGCGTCGGCGCAGGGGCGACGGGGGTCGCATCGACGACATCGCTCGGCCTGCTCGCCATCGGCCACCTGATCGGCCTCTCCGCCGGCGTCGCGCTGCTCATCGGCACGGTGATCTCGTGGGGCATCCTGTTGCCGTACATGACCGCGATGCACGGCGTGACCGGACCGGTCGAGGACTTCGTCGGCTTGGTCTTCTCGAAGGAAGTGCGCTTTATCGGCGCGGGGGCGATCGCGGTCGCGGCGATCTGGACGATGCTCAAGCTCGTCAAGCCGATCGCCGAGGGGCTCGCCGGGATCGCCGCGACCCAGCGCGCCCGCAGGGGCGGTGCGGCGATCGACATCACGGAGCAGGATCTGCCCGGACCGATCGTCTACGGGACGCTGCTCGTCGCGCTGGTTCCCATCGCCTGGATGCTGTGGACGTTCGTTCAGGGCGGCCCGGTTGCGGCGAACTTCGGCGTGGCGATCGCCGCGACGCTGATCTTCGTGCTCTTCATCGGCGCGGTCGTGGCCGCCGTGACCGGCTACATGGCCGGCCTTGTCGGTACCTCGAACAGCCCGGTGTCGGGCGTCGGCATCCTGTCGATCATCGTCGCTTCGATCATGGTCGTGCTGTTGTTCCCGGGCCATCATTCGGACGCGGATACCAAGGCGCTCGTTGCCTTTGCGTTGTTCGCAACCTCGTTCGTGTTCGGCATAGCGCTCGTTTCCAACGACAACCTGCAGGACCTGAAGACCGGATATCTCGTCGGGTCGACGCCGTGGAAGCAGCAGGTCGCGCTCGTCATCGGCATCGCCGCGGGCAGCCTGGTGATCCCGCCGGTGCTCAACCTGCTCAACACGTCGCTTGGGTTCGCCGGGGCGCCGAACGCGGGTCCCGGAGCCCTGCCGGCGCCGCAAGCCTCGCTCATCTCCTCGCTCGCGCAAGGGGTGCTCGGCGGCACCCTGCGCTGGGACCTGCTCGGGTACGGCGCGGCCATTATCGCGCTCGTCATCGCGATCGACGAGTGGCTCGGCGTGCGCGCGCGCGCGAACGGCAAGGGCCTGCGCCTGCCGCCGCTCGGCGTGGCCATGGGGATGTACCTGCCGATCTCGCTGATCCTGATCACCGCGATCGGCGCCTTCGTCGGCCACTGGTGGGACACGCGGGCCGACAAGACGGCGCGCCCCGAATTCATGAAACGCAGCGGCGTGCTTCTGGCGACCGGCCTGATCGTGGGCGAAAGCCTCGCCGGCCTGGCGACGACGGGACTCGTCGGAATTTTCGGCGAGAACCCGCTGGTGATCGTCGGCGCCGGCTTCGCCCCCTTCGCGCAAGCGATCGCGCTCGCGGTCCTTGTCGTGTTCGCGTGGTATGCCTATCGCCGTACGAGGATCGAGGCCGAGAAGGTCTCCTGAGCGGATATTTCGCCCCTTTAGTTCGTTGAACCTGGAACCGGGCGGTCACGCCCGCCACCAGGGACTGCTAACTGAATGCGCAACCTACTTGCCACCGTCCTTGTGATGACGCTGGCCGCTTGCGGGTCGAACAACGCCAACAACGCCGAGCGGACGCAACCAGGCGCATCGACGGCCACGCCAGCCCCGCTCGCGACAATCGCGAGCGGGGCGGATTCGATGGCGTCCGACGATCCCGCCCCGGGCGAGCAGCTCGATGTCCGGTATCCCGATCCGCAACAGCGACCGATCATGCAGGCGCAGGTCGTGCTCGACCGGCAGGGCTTCGGCCCCGGCGTGATCGACGGCAAGATGGGCTTGTCGACCAGGCACGCGCTGCAAGGATTCCAGGAGGCGCACGGCCTCAAGGTCACCGGCGCGCTGGACGATGCCACCAAGCAGGCGCTGGCGCAGTGGAGCAACATTCCCGCGACGCGCGTGGTGCGCATCCCGCAAGACTGGGCGCAGACCGCTTACCGGAAGATCCCCGAAAAGCCCGAGCAGCAAGCGCAACTTCAACTGCTCGGCTACGAGAGCCTCGACGAGCGACTCGCCGAACGCTTTCACACGACCGCGGCGGTTCTCAAGCAGCTCAATCCCGGCGGCAAGCCGGCTGGCCTCGACGTTGCGGCCCTGGCGGGCGGCGGCGAGGCGACCGCGCAAGGAAACGCGAAAGCAGCGCTGCAAGCGACCCCCGCGCCATCGCCGTCTCCGTCGCCTTCGCCGGCAGGCGCAACCAGGTCTGCCTTCACCGCCGGCCAGCTCGTGCGGGTGCCCGATATCGGCGGCGACCGGATCGATCCCGACAAGGTGCAGGACAAGACCTGGCAGGCGACGCTAGCGTCCCTTGGCGTCGGCACCGGGCAGCCGCACGTCGCCAAGGTCGTGGTCGACAAGTCTGACGGGACGCTCAAGGGTTACGACAGCGGCGGCCAGCTGTTGGCCGAGTTCACGGTCACCACCGGCTCGCAGCATGATCCGCTGCCGATCGGCAATTGGGGCATCACCGGCGTCGATCACAATCCCTACTTCAATTACAATCCGAAACTGTTCTGGGATGCCGATGCGAGCGATACCAAGGAGCGCTTGCCCCCCGGACCGAACGGACCCGTCGGCGTGGTGTGGATCGACCTCACGAAGGCCCACTACGGCATCCACGGCACGCCCGAGCCGGAAACCATTGGCCGAACGGAGAGTCATGGCTGCGTGCGGCTTACCAACTGGGACGCTGCGAGGCTGGCGCAGATGGTCGACAAGACGACCAAGGTCGTGTTCCAGGACTAGCCGATGCGCCTCGCCGATCGCCTGCTGACGATTGTCGTCACCGCCACGCTGACATCCGCGGCGTGGATCGTGATCGGATCGTTCTATCTCCAGTCGCCGGGGCCGTCGACGAATGCGCCAACCCGGCCGGCGCCCTTGCAGGCAACCGCAGCGATCCCGGCGCCAAGGGGCGCTGGTGCACAGCCATCGGGATTGGTGATCCCCGTCGCCGGCGTCGCGGCCGACAAGCTGTCGGACAATTTCAACGACACGCGGGGCGGTCACAGGCACGGGGCGCTCGATATCATGGCGCCGCGCGGGACGAACGTTCTCGCGGCAGCGGCAGGAACGGTCGAGAAACTGTTCCAGTCGGTGCCCGGCGGCAACACGATCTACGTTCGCTCGCCGGACCGCACGACGATCTACTATTACGCCCACCTCGATCACTACGCCAACGGGCTGAAGGAAGGGCAATCGGTCGCGCCCGGCGAGGTCATCGCCGCGGTCGGCTCGACCGGCGATGCAAGTGTCGAGGCGCCGCACCTGCATTTCGAGATCATGCGCACGACACCGCAAGCGACGTGGTACGATCCCGCGACGGATGTCGATCCCTATCCGTTGCTGACGGGCAAGAGCTGACCTACCGCTGGTTCCCCGAGAGCACGCACCTCATGCGCGTGACCCGGTTGTCGGGGCCCAGCAGCCGCAGGAAACCGGGGTGCACGACCGTGTACTTCTCGCCCCTGTGAGGTCCGCTCGTCATCACGACGAGGTCGCCGCGACGCAAATAGGTGCCGTTGCCCTTCGCGGAGCTGTAGCGCGAGCCGGTCTCGATGGTGAAGCCTTGGTCGGCCTGGGTCCGACCGCGCCCGACGGTGACATCTTCCGGCAACTCGCAGACGTAGGCACCGCGCGCGATCGTGTCGATCGGGCCTTGTGCCAGGGAAGGGGAGGCGCCGGCGACGAGCAAGGCAAGCGATAGCAGCGAACGGATCATGGCCGCCGCATAGCACGGCCGTGTTGCGCTTGCATGAATTGAGGCCAGCGCCTAGGGCGCGGCGCAATCCGACATCCCGATCAAGGCAGGCTAGCGATGAAAATCAGCGGCGTGGACATTCGTCCCGGCAACATTCTCGAGTACGAAGGCGGCATATGGAAGGTCGCCAAGATCCAGCACACCCAGCCGGGCAAGGGCGGGGCCTACATGCAGGTCGAAATGAAGAACCTGCAGGACGGGCGCAAGACCAACGTTCGCTTCCGCAGTGCCGACGCCGTCGAGCGGGTGCGTCTCGACACGAAGGACTTCCAGTACCTCTATCACGATGGCGACATGCTGGTGTTCATGGACAAGGACACCTACGACCAGATCCACCTGCCGGCGGATCTCGTCGGCGATGCCGCCGCGTTCCTGCAGGATGGGATGGATGTCACCCTCGAGCTGTGGGACGAAAAGCCGATCAGCGTCGAGCTGCCGGATCAGGTCGAGGCGACGATCGTTGAGGCCGATGCCGTGGTCAAGGGCCAGACAGCTTCCTCCAGTTACAAGCCGGCACTGCTCGACAACGGCGTACGGGTGATGGTGCCGCCGCACATCGAAAGCGGCACCCGAATTGTCGTCGACGTGTACGAGCGCACGTACGTCGGAAAGGCAGGTTGAGAATGAACAGGTATGCAATTGCCGGCGCTGTCGCGCTGGCCGTCGGAGCGGGCCCGGCAGTGGCGCAGCAAGCCACGCCTTTGACTTCGCTGACGCAGGAGCAGAAGGATCACGGGGTCGAGACATTCCGCGTGCTGGCGAGCGCGATGCAGTCACCCAACGTGCCCGACGAGGTGAAGTCGGTGCTGATGGGCTGCATGTACGAGAATTCGGTCGGCAAGATCAGCGAGGCGGTCGACGGAGTCATCAAGGACAACCCGGGCAAAGTGGACCGCACCAAGCCCGAACAGATCGTCGGCGTCATCGCGCGAATCTGCGGTTATGAGCCGACGGCAGCGAACGCGGCCACTCCGAACGCGAAGCCCGCCGCGCCCGCCCCCGCCAAGCCCGCTCCGTCCGGCGCTCCCAAGGGTCGCTGAGCCTCGGCGTGGCCGCGGTCAGCGGGCTCATCCGCGTCATGGAGCGCGCCGCGCGCAAGGCGGGCGGCCGCCTGCGGCGCGACTTCGGCGAGGTCGAGCACCTCCAGGTCAGCCGCAAGGGACCGTCCGATTTCGTATCGAAGGCCGATCACGCGGCCGAGCGGACCCTCTATGACGAGCTGAAGCAGGCGCGGCTCGACTGGGGCTTCCTTCTCGAGGAGGGCGGCGAGATCGCCGGCGATCCCGGCAAGCCGCGATGGATCATCGACCCGCTCGACGGGACGAGCAACTTCCTCCACGGAATCCCGCATTTCGCGATCTCGATCGCCGCGCAGGAACCGAAGGCCGACGGCTCCGGCTGGGGCGACGTGATCGCCGCAGTGGTCTATCAACCGATTACCGACGAGACCTTCTGGGCCGAGAAGAACCGCGGCGCCTGGCTCAAGGACGGCAGGTTGCGCGTCTCCGGCCGGAGGCAGCTTGCCGAAGCGCTGGTGGCAACCGGCATCCCTTATCACGGCCACGGCGATTTTGCGGAATGGACGAAGATCCTCTCGGAGGTAGGTCCGCAGGTCGCGGGGATCCGCCGGTTCGGTTCGGCTGCGCTCGACCTCGCATGGGTCGCGGCGGGGCGCTACGACGGGTTCTGGGAAAGCGACCTGTCGCCGTGGGACACGGCCGCGGGTTGCCTGCTCGTGCGCGAAGCCGGCGGTTTCGTCAGCGACTATCGCGGGCGCTCGCTGCCGATCTGCGACAAGCAGGTGGTGGCCGGAAACGATCCGCTCCATTCGCGGCTGCACAAGCTGATCGCAGGGGCCGTAAAAGCCTGAAACAAACCGGCCCTTATGCGGTTGTGCCGGTGCCGCGCCTCAGCTAATCGCCGCGGTGATTGGGAGCCCCTGTGGCGGAACTGGTAGACGCGCTCGACTCAAAATCGAGTTTCTTCGGAAGTGCCCGTTCGACTCGGGCCAGGGGCACCAGGCACGGCGTCGAGCATCGCGACGGATGATCGAAGCGCCGGACTATCACGCGCTCGCCGCGATGCTGCTGACGCTGGCGATGTTCATCGCCTTCGCCCGCGGTCGGATTTCGGTCGAGATCGTCTCGCTCTTGACCATCGCCGTCATTGCGGTTGGCCTGTACTTCTTTCCGTTGCCGCACACCGATCCGGCCGACGGCATCGAGCTCGCCTTCTCCGGGTTCGGGCATTACGCCCTGATCACCATCTGTGCGCTGATGATCATGGGCCGCGGCCTCGTCGCCACCGGTGCGCTCGATCCGGCAGCGAGGATGCTGGAGCGAATATTCAAGTTCAACCAGCAACTCGGGCTGCTGTTGTCGCTCGGTGCGGCGTTCATCCTCTCGATGGGCGTCAACGACACGACGGTGCTGGTGCTGCTGATGCCCATCCTGGTGTCGCTCGCTTCGCGCGGAGGCCTGCCCGCCTCGAAGACGCTGATCCCGCTGAATGCCGCGGTGATGATCGGTGGTATGGCGACGACCATCGGCACCTCGACAAATATCCTTGTTGCCTCGATCGCCGGCGACCTCGGGATGCGGCAGATGTCGGTGTTTCACTTCACGCCGATCGTGCTGGCGGCGGCGCTCGTCGCGATCCCTTACGTCTGGCTGTTGATGCCGCGCCTGCTGCACGACAACAGCCCGGAAACCCGCCATGCCGGGCGCCGCTTCTTCTCGCGTCTGACCATCCCGGCGGGAAGCGATCTCGTCGGCAAGCATTTCGACGAAGTGATCGGCCGGCTGCCCGGGGATTTCCGCTTCGAGGAGCGCCCCGCGGGTCCCTTCGAGGCCGACCAGCGATTGCGGATCTCGGGGACCCACGAAGCGCTCGAAGAGGCGAGCCGGATCCTCAAGGGCCAGGTGGCGCCGGGTTGGGTGCTCGAGCGGATCAGGCGGGCTGCATCGGCGCAGGACGAGGTTGTCCATGCGGTCGAGATGGTCGTGACCGGCGACTCGCGCCTGCTCGGGCGGACGCTTTCCTCGTCGGGCATCGCCGATCTTTACGGCGTTGCGGTCCTCGGCATTCACAGGCCCAAGGAGCCGCTCCGCCAATCGTCCCGCGACGCGCGAGGGGACATGCCCATTGCCGAGGGCGACGTGCTGCTGGTGACCGGGTTGCCGGCGGGCCTGCAGGAGTTCGCGGCCACGGACGGCCTGCTGCAGCTTGAAGGCGCGCGCGAGATTCCGCGACGGTCGAAGGCCTTGCTGGCGGCGGCGATCATGGTGTTCTCGGTTGCCCTCGCGTCCGTCGGGCTGCTGCCGATCGCCATTGCCGCGCTCGGCGGCGCGATCCTGATGTTCGTTACCGGCTGCGTGAAGTTCGACCGCGTGGGCCGCGCCTTGTCGGCCAAGGTCATCGTGCTGATCGCGGCGAGCATCGCCATCGGCCGGCTGATCCTCGAAACCGGCGCGGCGGCGTGGCTCGGCGAGGCCCTGTCCCTCGCGCTGCAGTTGCTGCCCCCGGCGGGGGTTCTCGCGGCAATCATGCTGTTCGCCACGCTGCTGACCAATTTCGCGTCTCACACGGCGGCCGCGACGGTGGCAACGCCGATCGCCTTTTCGATTGCCAGTCACCTCGGCCTGCCGCCCGAACCGCTGGTGCTGGCGGTCCTGTTCGGGTGCAACCTGGGGTACGCGACGCCTGTCGCCTACCAGACCAACATCCTGATCATGGCCGAGGGCGGCTACAGCTTCGGGGATTACATCCGCACCGGCCTGCCGCTGGTACTGCTGATGGTCGCGACGCTTTCGACCGTGCTCGTCGCGACCTATCGAATGTAGCTTCTACTCGCGCCCGCTCACCGGGTTGCGGTAGTGGTACGGCGGACAGAAATAGTCCGGAAACACAGGGTAGGGATCGATCGGCTCGTCTGGCGGGAAATCGCCGAACTCCGTGAGGAGCGGGCTTGCCTGCTTGCCCCAGCCTTGCTCGTACGGCGTGTAAAGCACCTGCCAGGCCTTGAGCCGGGCGATCTTCCACACGCTCTCTTCCTTGACGTACTCGTTCTCGTAGATCGCTTCGCCCCACATCGCGTGATCGCCCATCTGGCCGACCATCATCAGCGCCCGCACCCTCGCGTGGGCGCGAAGGCCGTCGGCATCGACATGGATGACGGGCTGGAGCTGCATGTGATTCATCAAGAGCCCGCGTTTGGGCGGGCCGAAATGGCGCATGTATTCGCGGATGCGGTCCTGGCCGATGAAGCGTCCGCGGCCGTTGATTTCTAGCACCGCGTCGCGCGCGAACAGGTCGGCGACGTGCTCCCATCGGCTCTTGTCGACGTAGTAGCCGTAGGACCGCTGGAGGTTGGCGATTGCCAGGTGATCCTCGGCCGCCTGCGCGCGATGCTCGAGCGCTTCGAGCCGGGCGCGCAGCGCGGCAACTTCGGCCTCGAGTGCGGCGGACTGATTCATCTCGCGCTCCCTAGCTGACGAAACGGGCGATGGCGACACGGGATCGGAATGAGATGATCGCCCTTTCCCCGGGGAACCCGCCGCTTCCAAAAGGCGTTTGGCTGCCACATACGAATAGGAGCCGAACATGGCAGAGGAACGCGTAACGGAAACACGCTCGCCCGATGGGAATACCCACACGCATACGACCGTCATCGAGGATGGCGGCCGCTCGGGCGGCGGCGCAGGCTGGCTGATCGCCTTGTTGATCCTCGTTGCGATCGTCATTGGCGTTTGGGCCTTCACCCAATGGGGCGGCTCGGAAGCGAACAAGAACAACGCCATAGCGAACGCCGCCAACCAGGTCGGCGACGCGGCCCAGCAGGCCGGCAACGCCGCGCAGGATGCGGCGAACAACTCGGCCAAGTGACGAACGCCTCTTGGCCTTGCAAAATCCCTTTTATTTCAATCAAATCACCTTCACCTTGTAAAATTTACCGACATTTCATTTCTGTCTCCTAATCCGGCTGCGCTCGCACGATGCGGGCGCAGCCGGTGGGAGCGATGGTCCGCCTCTTCAAGCACTACATCCCGCACGCGGTGCTGCTGCTCGGGCTGGTCGACTTCGGCCTGCTGCTCCTGGCGGGCGATCTCGCCTGGCAGCTGCGCGCCTGGCAGGTGGACATGGACCCCGGCGAGCTGCTTTATCGCTTGCCGCTGCTCCTCGCTTTTGCCGTCGTCACGCAAGTCGCGTTGATCGCCGTCGGCGTGTTCGGCGCCGACGCGCTGCGCTCGATGCGCTTTGCCGGTGCCCGGCTGCTGGTCGGCGTGAGCCTCGCCATCCTGAGCTTCGCCCTCATCGCCTACGTGCTCCACGGCCACACTTTCTGGCGCTCGACGCTGTTCTTCGCGATGATGCTGGCGATCGCGCTACTGATGGCCAACCGGCTGCTCGTCGGCGGCATTCTTGGCGCGTCGGCCTTTCGCCGCCGCGTCCTGGTGCTGGGCGCGGGCAAGCGTGCCCGGCGGATCAGGACGCTGGCCGAGCGCCCCGAGAGCGGCTTTTGCGTGGCAGGCTACATCGCCATGAACGCGGGGCAGGGCACGATCGAGCAGGCGGTTCCGCGCGGCGCAATCGCCGATCTTTCCCGCCACGTGCAGGACCTCGGAGCGAGCGAGGTCGTTCTGGCACTCGAGGAACGCCGCAACGCCCTCCCGCTGAAGGACCTGCTTCGGATCAAGACCGCCGGGGTCCACGTGAACGATTTCTCGAGCTTCATGGAGCGCGAGACCGGGCGCGTCGACCTCGACACGCTCAACCCGAGCTGGCTGATCTTCTCCGACGGCTTTTCGTCCGGCCGCATGGTATCGAGCGCCGTCAAGCGGGCGTTCGACGTCGTCGCGAGCGGCGTGCTGCTGCTCCTGACGCTGCCGCTCATCGCGCTGTTCGCGCTGCTGGTGAAGCTCGACAGCCCCGGGCCGGCCTTCTTCCGCCAGCGGCGCATCGGTCTCTATGGCGAGCCGTTCGAACTCATCAAGCTGCGCTCGATGCGTGCCGACGCGGAGAAGGGCGGTGCCAAATGGGCCGAGAAGAACGATCCGCGAATCACCCGCGTCGGGCATTTCATCCGCAAGCTGCGCATCGACGAACTGCCGCAGGCCTGGAACGTGCTCACCGGCAGGATGAGCTTCGTCGGTCCGCGGCCCGAGGTGCCGGCCTTCGTCGAAGACCTTGAAGGGAAGCTGCCGTTCTATGCCGAGCGGCACATGGTCAAGCCCGGTATAACCGGCTGGGCACAGATCAACTTGCCCTACGGGGCCTCGGTCGAAGATGCGCGGGCAAAGCTGGAGTACGACCTCTATTACGCCAAGAACTACACGCCGTTCCTCGACCTGCTGATCCTGCTGCAGACGCTGCGGGTGATCCTGTGGCCGGAGGGCGCGCGATGAGCGCATTCGTCCTCGTCGGCTATTTCGTCTCGGCGACCGCCGCGCTGGTCCTTTCGGGCTGGCTGTTCACGCACCGCGCGCGGTTTGGCGTGGCGTCGGTCGCGACGACAACGGCGCTGACCGTCTCGGCGCTGTGGTCGGTTTCGTTCGTCGCCGAGGGCCATGCGACTGCGGTCGGGGACCTGCTGTTCGGTTGCGCCGGTCTCGCCTGGCTGTGGGCGCTGTACCGCCTGTTCGCGCAGGATGGCCGCCATGCGACGCTCGCGCCGATCCGGCCGGTGATGATCGCCATCGGCTTCGTCGGCTTGCTGCAACTTGCCGTGCTGCTCGCCGAGAGCGGGGCGCATGGGGCGGCGACCGGGGCGCTGCTGCGCGTCGAGACGGCTTTCCGGTTGCTGTTCTGCGTCGGCGCGCTGGTGCTGGTGCACAATCTCTACGTCGGCGCCTCCTCTCCCAATCGCGAAAACCTGCGCTGGCCGGCCGCGGCCCTTGGCGTCTTGTGGGTTTACGAGCTGAACTACCAGACGCTCGTCTACCTGACCGACGGCGTCCCGCTGGTGCTCCAGGCCCTGCGCGGCTGGGTGCCGTTTGCGATGGTCTGCCTGTTGTCGCTTGGAACCATGGCGAAGGCCGGGGGGCAGGTCTTCCGCCCCTCTCGCTCGTTCGCCTTCCAGTCTTTCTCGCTGTCGCTGATCGGCGCCTATTTCGCGGTGATGGTGGTCGCCTTCCAGGGGCTGACCGCGATCGGCAGCGATTTCGTGCGGCTGGCGCAGCTGGCGTTCATTGCCGCCGCGAGCGCGCTCGCGCTGATCGTGCTCCCGTCCAAGCGGCTGCGCGGCTGGCTGCGGGTGACCGTGTCGAAGCACTTGTTCCAGCATCGCTATGACTATCGCGAGGAATGGCTGCGCTTCACGCGCACGATGGGGCGCGCGGGCCCCGGGGCCCCTCCGCTGCGCGAGCGAGTGGTGCAGGCGGTAGCGGACGTTACCGACAGTCCCGGCGGGTTGCTGCTGGCGCCCAATGACGAGGGCGGAATGGTGCTCGACGCGCGCTGGCAGTGGCGCGGCGGTGCGGTGCCGGCACACGCGATGGACCAGCAGGGCATGCGGTTCTACGCCGAAACGCAGTTCATCCTCGATCTCGATCACTGGCGCGGCGGGCGGCGCGGGGGCGTTCCGGCCGCCGCCGTTCCCGCGTGGCTCGCGGACGAGGCGGATGCCTGGGCGATGGTCCCGCTGCTGCACTACGAGAGGCTGCTGGGTATCGTCGTGCTGGCGCGGCCGCCGCACTCGCGCACGCTCGACTGGGAAGACTTCGACCTGCTGCGCGTCATCGGCCGGCAGCTGGCGAGCTATCTCGCGGAGGAGGCGAGCCAGGATGCGCTGGGCGAGGCGCAGCGGTTCGACGAGTTCAATCGCCGCATCGCCTTTGTCATGCATGACATCAAGAATCTCGCCAGCCAGCTGTCGCTGCTGGCGCGCAACGCCGAGAAGCACGCCGACAAGGCGGAATTCCGTGCCGACATGCTGGTGACGCTCAAGAACAGCACCGACAAGCTCAACGGCCTGCTCGCGCGACTGGGACGTTACGGCGGGCAGGGCAGCGAGGCATTGCGTGCGGTCCCGGTGCGGGCGTTGCTCGACGAGCTCGCCGCCCGTTACCGTTCCAAGCACCCCGTCCAAGTGATCCAGCGGGGCGACTGTTCGGTATCGGCCCAACCCGAGGCGCTGGAGCAGGCGCTGCTGCACCTGGTGCAGAACGCCGCCGAGGCGAGCGCCGAAGAGCAGCCGGTCATGCTCAACGCCCGGCGCGAGGGCAACGAGGTTGCGATCGAGGTGGTCGACACCGGCATCGGCATGAGCCCGGAGTTCGTCCGCACGACCTTGTTCAAGCCGTTCCACTCGTCAAAACCGGGCGGCTTCGGAATCGGTGCTTTCGAGGCGCGCGAAATGATCCGGGCGATGGGCGGCCGCCTCGAAGTCGAAAGCCATGAAGGGCTCGGCACGCGCTTTATCGTCCGCCTGCCGCTCGCCGAAGCGGCCGAGCTCATTCGAACCATGCAGAAACGCAAGTCAAAGGTGGCGTGATGGCCGAACACAAACCCAAGCTGCTGATCGTCGAGGACGACGAAGGGCTGCAGGCGCAGCTCAAGTGGGCCTACGACGACTTCGATGTCGTCATGGCCGGCGACAGGGCAAGCGCGATCGCCGCGCTGCGCGCCGAGGAACCCCCGGTCGTCACGCTCGACCTCGGCCTGCCGCCCGATCCGGATGGGACCAGCGAGGGCTTCGCCATCCTCGACGAGATCATGGCGCTCAAGCCGGACACCAAGGTGATCGTCGCCAGCGGCCACGGCGCTCGCGAGAGCGCGCTGACGGCCATCGAGCGGGGCGCGTATGATTTCTACCGCAAGCCGGTCGACATCGAGCAGCTCGGGCTGATCGTGCGCCGGGCGCTCAACCTGCATCGCATCGAGGCCGAGAATCGCCTGCTGGCCGAAAAGGCCGGCGAGGGCAACCGGGTCCTCGGCGGCCTGATCACCGCCGCGCCCGAAATGATCCGCGTTGCCCGGACGATCGAGCGGGTGGCGAACACGAATGTCTCGGTGATGCTGCTCGGTGCGAGCGGCACGGGCAAGGAGCTGCTCGCCCGCGGCCTGCACGAGGCGAGCGATCGACGCGGCGGCCAATTCGTGGCGATCAACTGCGCTGCGATCCCCGAGAACCTGCTCGAAAGCGAGCTGTTTGGGCACGAGAAGGGCGCCTTCACAGGGGCGGTCAAGACCACCGAGGGCAAGATCGAGCAAGCCAGCGGCGGCACGCTGTTCCTCGATGAGGTCGGCGACATCCCGCTGTCGTTGCAGGTCAAGCTGCTGCGCTTCCTGCAAGAGCGGACCATCGAGCGGATCGGCGGGCGCCAGCATATTGCGGTCGACACCCGCATCGTGTGCGCGACGCACCAGGATCTCGAGGCCATGATCGCCCACGGCCGCTTCCGCGAGGACCTGTTCTATCGCCTGGCCGAAATCGTGGTGAAGATCCCCAGCCTCGCCGAGCGCGCGGGAGATGCGACACTCCTCGCCAAGGCGTTCCTTCATCGCTTCGCCCACGAGATGAATCCGCAGGTCAAGGGCTTCGCGCCCGATGCCCTGGCGGCGATCGATGGCTGGCCGTGGCCGGGTAACGTCCGCGAGCTCGAGAACCGGGTGAAGCGAGCGGTGATCATGGCCGACGGCAAGCTCATCACCGCCGAGGATCTGGACCTCGACGATGCCGAGGGCAGCGAGGCCGAGGCGCTCAACTTGAAGAGCGCGCGCGAGCAGGCCGACCGCAAGATGATCCGCCACGCGCTGGCCCGTAGCGAGGGCAACATCTCGAATACCGCCAAGCTGCTCGGGATCAGCCGGCCGACACTTTACGATCTGCTCAAGCAGTATGACCTGCAGACCTGACAAGGTCCTGCTGGCCCTGCTGCTTGCCGGCGCGGCGTTGCCGGCGCTGGCCGGCTCGGCCGACGACCCGCTCGCCGATGCGGCCGCGGCCATCCGGGAGGGCGACGGCGTGTCTGCCGAGGTCGCCGCACGCAGGGCCCTTGCCGAAGGCAAGCCTCACAGCGCGGTCGATGCCTATCTCGGCGAGGCCGCGCTGCTGCAGAAGGACTACGACGGCGCGCGCCGGTGGCTCGGGCCCATGCAGTTCGATGCGGCGAGCGCGCAGCGCGGCTTTTACGCGCTCGGCCGGCTCGAGCTCATCCAGGCAAACTATGCCGCCGCAGCGACGGATTTCGACCATGCCCTGCAGGCCGGCCCGCCCGACGCCCGCCTGTGGGTGGACATCGGGCGCATGCGTTATGCCGGGGGTGAGCAGCACCTTGCGGCCGATGCCGTCAACCGCGCGCTCACGATCGATCCTCGCGAGCCGCGGGCGCTGGCATTCCAGGCCGATCTCATCAGGGACTCGCAAGGCTTCGTCGCGGCGCTGCCGTGGTTCGAGCGGGCCTTGCAGCTGGCGCCGAACGATCTCGATCTGATGGGCGAGTACGCCGCGACGCTGGGCGAGGCCGGCCGTTACGGCGACATGCTCGAGGTGGCGCGCGCCATGGTCAAGCTCGACCGCACGGATCCGCGTGCCTATTTCCTGCAGGCGGTGCTCGCGGCCCGGGCGGCGAACGACGAGCTGGCCCGGCGCCTGCTGTGGCGAACCAACGGCGAATACGACGATACGCCCGCAGGGCTGCTTCTCCAGGGCGTGCTCGAATATCGCGATGGCAGCACTGGGCTCGCGGTGAACAAGTTCGACGATCTGGCGCAGCGGCAGCCCGACAACGAGCTCGCCGCTCGCCTGCTCGCCCGGGCACTCCTCGCGGACGGAGACGCCAGCGAGGTCGTGGCGCGCTTTGCCGCCGGGGCCGCGCGGCCCGAGGCGTCGCCGTACATGCTGACGATCGTCGCCCGCGCTTACGAGCAGCTTGATCGCCGGGACCTCGCGGCGCCGCTGCTCGATCGCGCGGCGAGGGCGGCCGACACCGGCGTGAAGCCCCTGCCGCTGAGCAACGACGGGGCATTGGCGATCTACCGCCTGGGCGACGATGATCCGACCAGCGGCGATGTCGCCATGCCGACATTGCGCAGGATGCTGACAGCCGGGCAGCGCGCCGAGGCCGCGGCATATGCCGCCCGGCTTCGCGCGCGGTATCCAAACTCGTCCGACATCGAGGTGCTGGTCGGCGACTCCCAGTTGCTCGGCGGAAATGCCGAGGCGGCGCTGGCTTCGTACCGCGCGGCGGCGCAGGTCCGCTGGACGGCTTCGCTGGCCAAGCGGATCGCGGCGGCCGAGGTGCGGCTCGGGCGTCCCGATGCCGCCGAGGCCGAGCTGCGCGCGTACCTCGCGCAGCATCCGCAAGCGCGGGAGATTGCCGCGCTGCTCGGTCGTGCGGCGGCGGTGGAGGGCGACTGGCCACGCGCCACGGCGCTGCTCGGTCACGCGGCGCGCCTGCCCGGCGGGGGCTCCGACCCGCAAGTCCTCGCGGAGTTGGCCGGGGTTTGGGTGCACACCGGCAACGCCGCTGCCGCCCTGGCGAGCGCGCAGCGGGCCTATGCCCTGCAACGCACGAGCCCGAAAGCGACCGCGGCGCTCGCGGCTGCTCTCGAGGCGAGCGGGCGGCCGGCGAACGCCGCCGAAGCCCTCTTCGCCAAGGCCCGCAGCATCGGCGCGGAACCGGCATACGCGCGGCGCTGAGACTGGACAGGCGTCCCGCGCTTCGGGCAGTCGGCCTGGGATGCCGCTTCGACGAATCGATCCGCTGGTGCGGCTGCTGCTCGTGGCCATCGTGCTCGCGTCCGTGCTGCCGGTCGGCGAGCGCTGGCGCTTGGCGGCCCAAGACGTCTCGAACGGCGCGGTCTTCCTGCTGTTCCTGCTCAACGGGCTGCGGCTGCCGCGGGCCGAAGTCATGCGCGGCATCGGCAACGTGCGCTTCCTTCTTCCGCTGGTCGCCTGGTGCTTCGGAGCCATGGCGCTCGCCGGCTGGGCCCTCTCCCATCTTGTCGCGGGCTGGCTGCCGCCTTTGGTCGCGCTCGGGTTCCTCTATCTCGGCACGCTGCCCTCGACGGTGCAGTCGGCGACCGCGTACTGCTCGCTCGCGGGGGGCAATGTCGCCCATTCGGTGGTCGCGGCGGCGCTGCTCAATATCCTCGGCGTGATCGTGACGGCGCCGCTGTTCTCGCTGATGGCGGGGAGCGCGGCGGCGGCGTTCGATCTGGGCGGGCTCGAGAAGGTGGCGATGATCCTGTTGCTGCCGTTCCTCATCGGCCAGGTGGCGCAGGGCCGCCTCGGGCACCTCGTCCGCGAGCACCGCGACCTTGCCACCTGGATGGACCGCATCTCGATCGCGATCCCGGTCTATGTCGCCTTCTCGGGTGCCGTGAGGGAAGGGCTATGGACTCTCGTCGGGCCGGTCGAGTGGGCGGTCCTGGTGGCTGCGGTTGTCCTGCTCCTCGCTTTCGCCTTCGGCGGCGTCTGGCTCCTCGGCGGTGCCGTCCGGCTCGACCGGGGCGACCGGATCGCGCTGATGTTCTCCGGCGCGCAGAAGAGCATCGCGATGGGCGCGCCGCTGGCGAGCGTGCTGTTCGGCCCCGCCACCGCCGGCCTCGTGCTGCTCCCGGTGCTGGTCTATCACCTGCTGCAGCTCGTGCTGTCCGCCCCGCTGGCTAGCGCTCTTCGTGGCGAGCCAGGGCCGCTTCGCGCCGGTTATGCCGAACCGACCAAAGCAGCGAAAAGCCGATCAGCACCGCGCCGATGACGCCGGTGATCGTTTCGGGAATTTCGTAGCGGGCCGAGAGCAGCATGATCGCTGCCAGCGCGAGGATCGCCCAGAACGCCCCGTGCTCGAGATAGCGGAATTCGGCGAGCGTGCCTTTCTTCACCAGCATGATCGTCATCGAACGGACGAACATCGCGCCGATCGATAGGCCAAGGGCGATCACGATCATGTTGTTGGAGAGCGCGAAGGCCCCGATCACGCCATCGAAACTGAACGAGGCGTCGAGCACGTTGAGGTAGATGAACCCGCCGAGGCCGGCGCGCATCGCGTGGCCGACGGCGGCGCGCGATTCCTCGTGCAGCTCGAGGACCTTGTCGACAGCCTCGACGGCGATGAAGGTGACCAGCCCGAGAATTCCTGCGACGATGAAGGTCAGCGCTTCTTCGGCCGCAAGCAGCCGCGACACGCCGTAGAGCGCCAGCAACAGGAAGGCGATTTCCACCGCCTCGACGCGCGAGAAGCGGGCCAGCTGCTTCTCGACCACTGCGATCCAGTGCACGTCCTTCTCGGCATCGAAGAAGAACTTCAGCCCGACCAGCGCCAGGAACGCGCCGCCGAAACCGGCAATGCCGACGTGCGCGCTGGAAACGATCTGCTCGTAGCGCACCGGATCCTCGAGCGAGAGCCGGACCGTCTCGACCGGGCCGAGCCCGGCGGCGATGGCGACGATGGCCAGCGGGAACACGATGCGCATGCCGAACACCGCGATCACCATGCCCCAGGTGAGGAAGCGCCGTTGCCAGATCGCGTCCATGTCCTTGAGCACGGTCGCATTGACCACGGCGTTGTCGAACGACAGCGATATTTCGAGGACCGAGAGGACCAGCACGATCCACAGCAGCTCGAGCGTGCCCTCAGGCGAGCCGGTCAGCGCCCAGCCGTACCACGCGCCGAGCGCGAGCGCGGCGAGG
>DATJHD010000298.1:0-8984 GCA_035494275.1 Croceibacterium sp. | reverse complement strand
TCGGCGATCAGGCGACGGGGACCGGCGCCTCGACCATGAGCTGAGGCTCGGCCTCGACCTTTCCTCCCTCGATGAAGGTGAGGATATCGGCATTGATGAGGTCGGGATGGGTCTGGCAGCACCCGTGCGGCAGGTCCTTGTAGGTCTTGAGCGTGCCGTTCTTCAGCAGCTTGGCCGTCAAGGGAGCGGAATCCGCGTACGGTACGATCTGGTCGTCCTCGCTGTGGATCACCAGGACAGGCACGTCGATCGCCTTGAGGTCCTCGGTGAAATCGGTTTCCGAGAAGGCCTTGATGCACTCGTAACCGGCCTTGACGCTGCCCATCATGCCTTGCCGCCACCAGTTGCGGATCAAGCCTTCGGACGCCTTCGCGCCCGGCCGGTTGAAGCCGTAGAACGGGCCAGTCGGAACATCGAGGTAGAGCTGCGCCCGGTTGGCGGCGAGCGCGGCACGGTAACCGTCGAACACCTCGATCGGCGTGCCGCCGGGATTGGATTCCTTCTTCACCATGACCGGTGGCACCGCGTCGATCAGCACGGCCTTCGACACGCGTCCGGCCTCGGCGCGCGCGACATACCGCATGGCCTCGCCACCACCCGTCGAATGGCCGACATGGACGGCGCCGCGAAGGTCGAGCGCCTTGATGAGTTGATCGACGTCAGAGGCGTAGGTATCCATGTCGTTGCCGGTATCGGTCTGGCTCGAGCGCCCATGCCCGCGCCGGTCATGGGCGATGACCCGATAGCCGTGACTGAGAAAGAACATCATCTGGTTGTCCCAGTCGTCGGCGCTCAGCGGCCAGCCATGATGGAATACGATGGCTGGCGCGCTTTTCGAGCCCCAGTCCTTGTAGAAGATGCGGGCGCCGTCCTTGGTCGTGATGTAGGTCATGAGAGATAATCCCTCACAAGAAGTGCCGGCCGGCAGGACCAGCGCTGGTGTCTCGTAAAGGGGCCGAAGGGCGGGCTATCCCCGGTCCGCCGAATGGGTCGACTCGGTCGCGGGACTGATGGCCGGGATAGCAGTTAGCAGCAGGTCCGTCACCGACGTTCGACGCATCGAGAGCTCGACTGCGCCCCCTGGAAGCCGCGGCCAGGCCTCGCTTTGGCCGCCGTCAGGAATCGGGAAGGGCTTCCGGGCAGAGTCCTTCTTGATCCGGCAAGCGCCGAGCAGGAACAGGATACGCCAACGCCCGGAGCGCAGGCCGGCGATGGGCCGCCTCTTTGTTCGAATGCGGGAAATTACCTAGATTTCATCGAGACCAATTGTTCAGGGATTGTTGGCACGACTCCGCGTGAATGCAGAGGGCTCCTCTCAAGGCGGTTACCGCGCCGCGGCTGTTCGACCGGCTGGTGCGCTTGCGGCCCGCCCAGGCGTGGGTCGTCGTCCTGCTCTGCACAGATGCCGCCGCGCTATTGGATCGCGTGAGCGGGACGGACCTCTGGTTCGGGCCCGCCTATCTGCTCGTCATGTGCGTCGCGGCCTGGTCGCTCGGCTGGCGGGCCGGGCAAGTCACCGGCATCGCCTGTATGGCGCTCACCTTCGCCATCAACGGCGTCAGCCTCTATCCATACGGCGCAGCTGCCTTCGCGTGGAACCTCGGCATGCGGTTCTGCGCCGTCTCGCTCGTCATCGCGGTCGTCGCCGGGGTCCGCCGGTCGTACGTGAGGGAATGGTGGCTGGCGAGGAGCGATGCGTTGACCGGAGCGTTGAACCGTCAGGCATTCTTCGAGCTCGCCTCTTCGGGGATCGATCAGCATAGGTGGCGCCTGCTGGTCTATGCGGACCTCGACGGATTGAAGGAGATCAACGACGTCCAGGGCCACTCCGCGGGTGACAAGTGTCTGCGGGCATTCGGCGCGGTCGTCTCGAAAATGATCCGCCGGGACGACATCTTCGCGCGCATGGGGGGCGACGAGTTCGTCATCTTCATGAACGTCGGCAACGAAGCCGCGGCGACGAAGGTCGCGTCAAGACTTCACAAGTGCATGAACGAAATCGCCGTCGACGGAGAGACTCTCGAGTGCAGCGTCGGTGGCCTGATCGTTCCACCCGGTGAAGCCTCCCTCGATGAACTCGTGCTCGGCGCGGACAACCTGATGTACGAAGCCAAGCTGCGGGGAGCCTCGCTGCAAACCGGCGTGGCTTTCGCGGTCCGGCCGTTGACGCGCCGCCGAGCCAGGGTCACTTCACGGCGATCGGGCGGCCGGTCGCCTGCCGGGAAGGGGATTGCGGTCGAGCGACGTGCCAGCCCGGCGGGCGAGCTCGGCGACCGTGTACCGCAGTAGCAGACCGTTCATCCCCGGCCGCATTATCCGCCGCGTCGGCGTGGGAAGCGACCTGAAGCGTGCCCGCGAGGGCAGTAGCAAGGTGCGGGACTTGTGATGTTTTCGCCACCCAGGTGAAACAGGCCCTGTCACCGGAGGTCGGAACCCGCTGGATCGGTGCGATACCCGATTTCACGGGTGTCCCGGCTCATTGCAAGCGGCACCCGGAAGACGCGAACCTGTGCGTCCCCCTCGCCAAGCTCGAGGAAGCGGCCGCGCGACAGCACCGCACCCTCGAACAGTCGGTCGCCGGGCTACAGCGGGGTATCGGACAATGGGGCAACACCCGCGATCCCCGCGTCAAGGCGGCCTTCGTCATGGCGGAGTTCAGCGCTGTGTTCGATGCAAAGGGCCTGGCCCGCATCGATCGACCGGTGTTTCTCTATTACGCGCAGAAGAATCAGGTGCTGCTGCCGCGCTACAACGCCCTCCATATAAGCCCGCTGGTAAGGAAGCTGACCGGGTTGAAGATGGTCCGGGACGCAGGACATTACGTCTTCCTCTCGCCTTGCACGCGGGAGCTGGCGAGGAGTGAACCCGATCTTTATACCGATCCAGCGGGTACCGACCGAACGGCCGTTCACCGGAAGATCGACGCCGACGCGCTCAAGTTTTTCGACAGAACCTTGGAAGTTCGATCGCGCTGAATCTGAGACCCCGACGCACGCAAGGCGAGCGATCAAAACCGCATGGTGCGTGTGAAAACTCCGAACAGACCGAAACGTTCTAGCCTCATAGTCTCTATCATTAACCTTATTTATTAATAGATAACGGATATTGGGCACCAATTCGTCAGCTGATAGTTATTTCATTATGCCGAAGCGCATTCTGGTCGTGGAGGATGACGTTCTGAACAGCATTTTGCTGTGCACGGTACTCGAGGCGGCCGGTTTTTCGGTCGAAGCGGTCAAGGACGGAGCCCTGGTGATCGAACGGGTAAAAGCGTACGCGCCGGACCTCATCACGATGGATATCAACTTGCCGAACATCTCGGGACTGGATCTCATTCGCGAGCTGGGGGCCGACGCGAGCCTGGCCAAGATCCCGGTGCTCGCCATCACCGCATACGTCGGCAAAGGGGATGAGGCGCTCGTCCGTTCGGCCGGCGCGATGGAGTTCTTTGCCAAGCCGATCTCGATCAAGGCTTTCGTTACCGCGGTCCGGAAACTTCTCTCCGATGCCGCGACCGGATCGCGGAAGACCAAGAAGGCCCGCTTGCCGATGCGGCATTGAGAACAAGTGCCGGAAAACGGCCGGGAGCTGGCGAAACCCCTTACGAGCGCGCAGCCTCGCGTTGCCGCTCGAGCAAGGCAAGCAGACCCCTGATCAGTGCGTCAGGAGCCGGCGGACAGCCCGCAACATGCAGATCGACCTGCACGACCTGCGACACCCCGCCAGCGATCGCGTAGCTGCCGGCGAAGCAGCCCCCGTCAGCCGCGCAATCTCCCACGGCGACAACCCACTTGGGCGAAGGCGTCGCGTTGTACGTTCGTTCGAGCGCTTCGCGCATGTTCTTGGTGACGGGTTCACAGTCACGATAGGGAAAGGCCCGCTTGCGCCCGCTGTCGAGGGTGCCGTCAGCCTCGCCGGCGGAACGTGAAACCGGGACCCGGCAAACCCGGCCGGATTGTCCATGTTGAAGCTCAGCGTGGGGTTGGCCCGGGTCTTGGACGCGATCTACTTGCGAAAGCACGTCAATCGTGTCGGCGTATGTCCGGTCCGTCACCGGGCGCGGGCAACGCCGCGCCCGGGATGTCCGTGAACAGCAGCCCGCCTTCGAGCTGGGCGGACGGCCCTGTGCCCGGCCCGGCGCCCGCTTCGTCGACCGGCCCGTCAGCGGCCGTGCCGATGCCACGATCGACAACGAACAGGCGGCTCCGGTCGAGGAAGGGGGGCGCTTGGCGAAGCGCTCCCGAGGGAGCGGAGGAGGCCTGCCCGGCGCTCGCAGCGGCGGAGGCTGGGCGCGCGGGGGCGTCGGCACCCGCCGCACGGGCGATCGCGAACAGGCGCGAAAGAGCCCTCGAGGCACCGACGCGGGCGAGGTAGGTGCGCGTCTCGTCCGGCAATGCGCGGCGCCCGGAAAGCCACGCTTCATAGCGGCCGGGCCCCGCGTTGTAGGCGCCGAACAGCCCCGGGTAACCGAACCGACGGTAGAGCCACGCTAGGTAGGCGGCACCGGCAAGGATGTTGTCGCGAGGATCGTACGGGTCGGGACCGAGGCCGTGGGCGGAGCGCATCTCGGCCCAGGTCCGCGGCAGCAGCTGCATCAGGCCCATCGCACCGGCGCGGCTCGTGACCGGCCGGCCACCGAGCACCGCGCGGCCACCGCTTTCGGCGCGCATGACCCGCTCGATCCACGCGGCGGGAACCCCGAACCGGCGCGAGGCTTCCGCGACGAAAGGCCGCCAACGCGCCATCGGATCGACCCTCGGCAAGGGCCGCAATGGCGCGCGTACGCCACGTCGCGCGGCGGCCCGCGGCCGGACGGCGGGCGCGGGGGAGCCGTGACCGAGCGCCGCCGCGGCGCGAGGGACCGATCCCGTGGCCGGCTCCCGCGCAGCGGCCGGCGCCGCCGCTACGAGGGCCGCGACGAGGCAGGCGAGCGCGCACGGCCCACGGAACCCGGCGGGTCGCTCGAGGCTTGTCACCGCCGGTCGCCCTCGCGCCTCGCCGCGCCTCGCGGCGCGCCCGGCGCCCACAGGAGGTAGGCGCGGCCGATGACGTCGGCCGCCGGGCTCGGTCCGAAGTAGCGCCCGTCGAACGAATCCGCGCTTCGGGCCGCGAGCAGGAATATTTCGCCCGGCGCCAGCGTGCGGCAGCCGTGCCACCACGGCAGCGGGCGCCCGCGCCGGTCGGCGGCCAGTCGCGTCGCGACCCGGCGTCCGTCGATCGCCACGCTCGCGCCGTGGGCGCACACCCGCGCGCCCGCGGCCGCCGCGACCCGCTTCACCGCCGGCACCGCGACGGGAAGATAGCCCCGGTGGCCGGCGAGCGCGCGCGCCGCGCTCGGCAGCCAGGCGACGACCGTGTCGCCGGGCCCGAGCGGCGCCCGCGCTCCCACCCGGTAGAGCCCGATGGGCACGCTCGGGCTCGCGTTCCACACCAGCCACGGGGCGGGTTGAAGCGCCGGCGGCAGGGCCAGCGCGGCCCCGGCGAGCCCGGCGACAGCGCCGATCCGCCAGCGCCGCCGGCAGGCGGCCCCGGGGGCTTTCGAGCGGCTCGGCTCAACCACGCCCGTCGCCGCGCATATCGGCTTGGGACCAGGCCTCGAGGTCGTCGACGTGATAGCGCCAGGTGCGACCGTGGCGGCGGCAGCGCGGCCCTTTGCCGGCGGCGCGCAGGGCCTTGAGGGTCGAGCACGACAGCCCGAGGTGGAACGCGGCCTGCTTGGCGGTGAGGAACGGGCAGGTCAGGCGCGCCGCCTGCGCGCGCCGGGCGATTTCGTCCATGGGAAAAGGCTCCCTCGCGCGGCGTCCGACGCTCGCCGCTTCGCCCCTGTCGTCGCCCCGCCCGCCCTTCGCCGGCAGGGTCGCAAATCCATGGGGGTGGATTGCAGCCCTGCCCCCCGCGCGCCCTGGTCGGCGCGCAAGCGGCCCGGCTTTGTCGGCCGGGTGCCGGACGATCGCGAACGCGTCACCGGAGTCTTGACCGGCGGCGGACGAGGTTGGCCAAGTGCCGGTTGCGGGGCGGCTAGCGGGGGCCCGCGCCGGGACCGCGCTCACCCGCGCTCGACAAGCCGGAACACCTCGCCCGAGGCGGCGTCGCGATAGAGGTCGACGCGCGCGCCGTCCCAGTGATAGTCGAGATGGCGGCCCTGTCGCGGCTCATGCGCGAGGTCGGGATGGAACAGGCCGGAGCAGGTGCCGCCGGGGCAGCGCACGCTCGGATAGACCACCCCCTCCGCGCCCGCCGCGCGCAGCGCAGCGCCGAGCGCGTGAGCCGCGCTGTGGCTGTCTGGATCGAGCGCTGCCGCAAACGCCGGGTCATCACCCCGCAGGTCGTGCAGCTCGGCGTCGAGGGCGAGGACGATTTCGCGGAACTGCGAGGTCCAACCCGGTGGCTCCGCCGTACGCGCCATGAACCGCGCGTGATGGTGGATCGTCTCGAACAGCGCGACCTCAAAGCGGTCGCCGGCATAAAGCACGCCGAATGAGCCGTCGGTGAAGCGGCTCGGCCGGTCGGGACTGACGTGGGTGAACGGCGCCATCAACCAGCTCGCGCCGGGTCCGCCGACGCGGCGCTCGGGCGGTACCCGGTCGAGCGCGCCGAGGGTCTCCACGAGGCGCGGGTTGGTCTTCTGCTCGGCCGAGATCAGCAGCGGCCAGTCGGCCGGGTCGGCGATGTCCTCGAACAGGTCGATCGGCGGGTAGAGGCTGCGGATGATGCGCACCGCCCCGTCCCAGCGGACGCGGGCGCGCGGGAGCGAGGCGGGGTCGATCACCAGGCGCCGCGCTCGGCGTCGAGATAGCGCCGCACGCGCATCAGGTCAGTGAGCTCGCCGCCGAGCATGACGGCCAGCGCCGAACGGTCGCCGAACGCGGCGTTCGCCTTCCTGATCCAGGCATAGCCGCGCTGCGGTTCGCGGAAGACCAGCCTCAGGCCCTTGTGGATGCCAACCAGGTTGGCGAGGCGCGCCTTCTTGTCGCGGTCGAGCCGGCCGGGCCCGTGCGCCTTCCAGCGACGATAGCTCCTAAGCGGCAGGTCGAGGAGGGTCGCCGCCTGTTCGTCGGTCAGGTCCCAGGCGCGGAAAAGGTTGACCGCGGCGCGAAACAGCGCCGCGCCTTCCGCGTCGGTGATCGGCCCGCCGACGAACGGCGGCGGGGCGGTATCGATGAACTCGGCGGCGATCATGGCACTCTCCTTGTGGCATCATATAGGTAAATCACTGCCATTTGGCAACGACCGCCCTCCATCCCGCCGGGGATCGAACGACCGGATGGGATCCGTCGCCCGGCCGAGCGGTTGCACGAAAGTAGCGAACCCGAGGCCCTTTCGCGGCATCGACCCCTCGGGGGCCGGGACGCGACCAGCCCGCTGCTGCCGAAGCCGTTTCCGGCAGGGCGGCAATCTGCCGGCGGCGCCGGGCGACGATGGCCTCGCGCGAGGAAGATCGGCGAACTTCGAGGCTAGATCCGGCGAATGACCTTCCTCGGCCGGTGGCACAGCGAGCAGGGCCCGTGCTGCTGGGCAAAGTCGCCGGTCGTCGCCAGGGTCACGCAGATCGGCGCCGGGGGGGCGCCGTAGTCCGACAGGCCGATCCCTTGCGCGATGCATCTGTTGCAGACCGGCTCCGGCCTGTGGCTGGTAATGAAATCGTTGATCTTCTGCGCGACCGACACGGTATTCTCCCTGACCTGGCCGGCGCATCGCATCGGGCCCGCGAGTGGGCTGCTGGAGGCGATCTTGGGCGCTGCGGGCGCCGCCATGGCGGGCGCGTGGCTCGGCGCACCGCGGCATGTCAAGCTGCCCGGCCGTTGCGGCAGGCAGGATCGCCGAGCCTGTTCATTTTGGCACAGGGACCTCGTGATGAGAGATCGCCTTCCTGGGCTCGCGCGACCCGACAGGAAGGGAGCGTCGGCAGAAGGATTGCGCTGAAGAACCTCCGCATTCGATCCGGCATCGCAAGCAGGATGAGGCGTTGCGCGATCGGGAAATGGACGTCGGACGCCAAGCCGAGCGGCCTATGAGCAGTTCGTTGCCCAAGGGGAGACAAGGCCGAAGGTGCGCGGACGCTCCAAACCGGCAGGGCTGTGAAAAGGCGGCCTGGCGGAACTTGCAGCCGGGGTTCCGCTCTTCGCCACGGAGTCGCCCGCGCGAGAGGACCATACCACAATTGGAAGGCGAAGTCTTGTCTGTCTTATCCGTCGTGCAGATGATCCGCCGGACGTCGGGCGGAAAAGCGAACAACGGAATGACGTGTTCCCAGGCCCGGCGCCAGGCAGTTCGTCCAAAAGCTCTTGCTTGATCCTGGTCGTCATCATCGAGTCCCTTCCTTCCCAGAATGGGACCCGGAACGGCACTTACACAATCAGTCCGACACCGTCGCTTTCGACAGTCCTTACCTTGGAAAATAACCCCTTGCTGGCGAGCAAGGAGTGGCCGGGACGCAGGCCGCCCCGGTCGTTGTCACATTTCTGAAATTGTTCCGACACACGCGTGTCGCACCCGTTTTGTACGGGCTGTCAATATCAACACTGAAAGCTGGACGGACCTATGAAAAGACCGCTTCTTATTCTGCTCGCCTCGGCTGCGCTGCCAACTCCCGCATTGGCCCAAGACGCGCCGTCATCGGTGAGCCCGATCACGCCCGAGCAGATCGCCGCGCTCGAAGCGCAGATCCAGGCGCTGCAAGCTCAGGTCAGCGAACTCAAGCAAGCGCAGGCAGCAACCGCCGCCAAAGTCGCCGAGACGCCAGCTCCGCCGGCAACGCCGGCGAAGTCGAACGTTCCCGACTGGGTCAGGAGCACGACGATCAGCGGCAAGGCGTTCGCAAACTTCAGCAGCATCGATCATAAGAGCGATGGCGTCGATCTTGGCGACAACGGCACGCAAGCGGAACTCAAGCGGTTCTATTTCGGCGTCGATCACAAATTCGACGACACCTTCTCGGCAAACCTCACGACCGACTTTCGTTACAACGCCAACGGCACCAGCAA
>DATJHD010000297.1:0-4600 GCA_035494275.1 Croceibacterium sp. | reverse complement strand
GGCCGCCCTGCCGCAACGCGACCGGCAGATGCGGCTTTATCGCGACGTGCTCGAGGCCGCGGGCGACAAGCCTGTCGTGTTCCGCACGGTCGATATCGGAGGCGACAAGTCGCTGCCGTACCTCGAAAGCGACATCAGCCGCGCGGACGAGAACCCGGCGATGGGGTGGCGCGCGCTGCGCCTGGCGCTGGAGCGTGAGGGCCTGCTCAAGGTGCAGGCGCGCTCGCTGCTCGAGGCGGCCAGCGGAAAGACCCTCAACGTGATGTTCCCGATGGTATCCGAGCCATGGGAATTCGATGCGGGAAAGAAGGTCTTCGACAGGCAGATCGCCTATCTCAAGGGGCAGAAGCGCAAGCTGCCCGAGGCCATCAACTATGGCGTCATGCTCGAGGTGCCCTCGCTCGCCGAGATGCTCGACGTCCTGCTGCCGAAGCTCTCTTTCATCTCCATCGGCACCAACGACCTCACCCAGTTCCTGTTCGCGGCCGACCGCGGCAATCCCAAGCTTGCCGAGCGCTACGACTGGCTGAGCCCGGCGATTTTGCGATTCCTTGCCCGGGTCGTGCAATCGACGGCCGGCCATCAAGTCCAGCTTGCCGTGTGCGGCGAAATGGGCGGGCGACGGCTGGAGGCGCTGGCGTTGATCGGCCTCGGCATTCGCCGCTTGTCGATCACGCCGGCGGCGGTCGGCCCGATCAAGGAGCTGGTCCGGAAGATCGATACCGGCGAAATCGAGGCGGCGATGAAGCGCTGGCTGGCCTCGCCCCCGCCGGACATGCGGGTGGCGCTGTTCGACTGGGCGGTGGAGCACGAAATTGACGTGGATTAACGCGCGACACGAGCCTGACGCGCGACGAGCCGTGTTGACTTGCCTCGGCCGGGCCAGTCTTTAGGGTGCCAACGGGGTTCGCACGACGCGACCATGCCGCATAGCGGAAGCGGAATGGACGACAACGACATCACAACCGGATTGCAGGCGCCGAACGACATCGGCGAACAGTTGCGCACCGCGCGCGAGGCGCGCGGCCTCTCGCTTGAACAGGTCGCGGCCGAAACGCGGATTCCGCAGCGCCACCTCGTGGCGATCGAGGCCAACGACTTCGCGAAACTGCCCGGCCGGACATATGCCGTGGGGTTCACGCGAACCTATGCCAAGATGCTCGGCCTCGACACAGACGAAGCCGCGTCGCTCGTGCGCGCCGAGCTCGATGCGCAAAGCGACGATGGCTATCGCCAGACGAGCTTCGAGCCTGGCGATCCGGCGCGCGTGCCGTCGCGGGCCCTCGGCTGGTTCGCGGCGCTCGCGGTGGTCCTGCTCATCGCCGGCGTGTTCTTCTTCTTCCGGACCATGTTCGCCCCCGCCGGGGATTTGCCGTCACTGCTCGACCAGCAAAGGGCGGCGCAGGTTGCAGCCGCCAGAACCGGCGCGGCCCCGGCTCCTGCCGCGCCCACCGCACCTGGCGGACCGATAACGCTGACCGCGCAGGCGCAAGGAATCTGGATCAAGGTCTACGATGGCCAGGGCAAGACGCTGTTTGAGAAGCTGATGGACCAGGGCGAGAGCTTCACGGTCCCGGCGGACGCGCCAAATCCGATGCTCTGGACCGGCAGGCCCGATGCCTTGGCGATCACGGTCGGGGGCAAGGCGATACCGCGGCTGGCCGATCACCAGACGGTGATGAAGGATGTGCCGCTGACGCCCGAAGCGCTGAGCGCCCGTGCCGGCGTGGCCAAGTCGCCGGCGGTCCAGCAGCCGACCGTGCCGGCACCGGCGAAGCCGGCTGCAAGCGCAACGCGAAAGCCGACAGCACCTCCGGCGGCGGCCGCGTCATCGCCGACGCCATCCTCCGCTGCGCCGGCCACGCCGGGACCGGCTCCGGCCGCTTCGCCCACAGCTTAGGGCTTGCGCAAACTCGACAAGCGAATCCCCGGTTGGCACAACGAATGGGCGCCGTTCAGCCGAGGTTCGCCCGCGCCGCGCAAACGTGCTCCCGAACGACAAAAGGAGGGAATTTTCCGATGAGCTTCAACCGATGGCAGGCCTCGCGCACGGTCCTTGCGACGCTGGTGCTTGCCGGCGGAATCCTTGCAGCCGCAACGCCCGCTTCGGCGCAAAGCGACGATTCGCGGCTGCGCAAGATCGAGTCCCAGATAAAGGCGCTCCAGCGCAAGGTGTTTCCGGGTCCCGACGGGAAGTTCTTCGCGCCGGAAGTGGACACCGCGGCCTCCGGGACGCAGCAGCCGGTCCAGGCGCAGCCGGTGGGCACTCCCGCGGCCAGTGCGTTGACCGACGTGCTCGCACGCCTCGATGCCATCGAAACCCAGCTCAGGCAGCTCACCGCGCACAGCGAGGTGGCCGACAACGCGCAAACGCAGCTCGAGAAGCGTGTCGCCGCGCTCGAAGCGCAGGGCGCTTCCGCCTCGCCGCCGGACTCGGTCGCGCCCGCTCCGGAGCAGCCGACCGGTGTCATTCCCGTGCCTGGAGATGCGAAGCTTGCATCCCAGGCGAAATCGGCGGCCACGAAGACCGCTGGAGCGCCGAGCACGGATCGCCTGGCGAGAGTTCGGGCGGTCGTGAAGCCGCAGACGGATGACGCTGGCGACGACGAGTACAGCTATGGGTTTCACCTTTGGCAGGCGGGGCTCTACCCGGAAGCCGAGCAGCAGCTTAAGCTGTTCATCGACAAGTACCCGAATCATCGGGAGATCAGTTACGGACGCAACCTGCTCGGCCGGGCCTATCTAGACGACGGGCAGCCGAAGGCGGCAGCTTCGTATTTCCTGGAGAACTACCAGAAGGATCCGGGGGGAGCGCGCGCGGCCGACAGCCTGCTGTTTCTTTCAGAAGCGATGATTGCCCTGAAGGACAACACGCGCGCCTGCCGGGCGCTCGCCGAGTTCGGCGCCAAGTATCCTTCGCTCGCAACCGGGCGGTTGCAGGATCAGTATGACAAGGACCGCAAGCAAGCCGGCTGCAAATGACGCGGTAACCTCCGACCAGGCGGCCCGCTTCGCTGCCGAGATCGAGCGGCTGTGGCCCGGGAGTGGAAAGCTCGGACTGGCAGTCTCGGGCGGACCCGACAGCCTCGCGTTGCTGCTGCTGGCCGATGCCGCAATCCAGGGCCGCATCGCTGTCGCCACCGTCGATCATGGGCTTCGGCCGGAGGCGGCTGAAGAGTGCGAGATGGTCGCGCGCATCTGTGCCGAGCGAAACATCCCGTGCGAGGTACTGACCGTCGAGGTCCGCGACGGCAACCTTCAGGCCGCCGCCCGCGGCGCCCGCTACGCCGCCCTCGGCGACTGGGCGACGCGCATGGGGCTGGCGGCACTGGCCACGGCCCATCACGCCGACGACCAGGCCGAAACGCTGGTCATGCGGCTGAACCGCGCGAGTGGTCTGGGCGGGCTGGCAGGCGTGCGATCCCGCGGGGTCATCCCCGGCACCACCGTGCCCCTGATCCGCCCGCTGCTTGCCTGGCGGCGAGGTGAACTGGCCTCGCTCGTCGCGCGCGCCGGGTTGCAGCCGGCCCAGGACCCCAGCAACGCGAACGATTGCTACGATCGCGTTCGCATCCGCAAGGCACTCGCCGCGGCTGACTGGCTCGACGCCGGGGCCGTGGCAGCAAGCGCAGCGCATCTGGGAGATGCCGAAGAGGCGATCGAGTGGATCCTCGAGCGCGTCTGGGCCGAGAACGTCGCCATCTTCGACGCCGGGCTGCGGTACTTGCCCGGTGCTCCCAAGGCCGTGGCGCTGCGCGTCGTATCGCGCATCATTGCGGGTTTCGGCCG
Source organism: Croceibacterium sp. (assembly GCA_035494275.1). Taxonomy (GTDB): domain Bacteria; phylum Pseudomonadota; class Alphaproteobacteria; order Sphingomonadales; family Sphingomonadaceae; genus Croceibacterium_B. The sequence continues at coordinate 811 of DATJHD010000297.1, read as the reverse complement.
GTCGCCGCGCGGGGCCGCCGTTGCCAGGCTGGTCGAGGATCTCCAGGCCGGATTGGGCGGCAACGTTGCCGGCGTCGCGGCGAGCATCGAAGGCGGCGAATGGGTCTTCCGCCCGGAGCGCGCGCGCCGCAGCTAGGTCCCGATCAGCGTGTCGCCCAGTCCGGCGTGCCTGCCGCGGGTTACGATCACGCGGTCACCCTTCGCCGCGATCAGATAGAGCTTCTGCATGAAGCCGTTGGGAGCACCGATGCAGCCGTGGCTGGCCCAGCCAAGTTCGACCGCATGGCCGCCGTGGATAGCCACGCCGTCCCAGGTCAGGCGCAACGACCACGGCATCGGCGCGTCGCCGTATTTTTCCGAGATGTTGTGCCGCTCTTTCGTCAGGATCGGGAAGGTGCCGAGAGGCGTGGGATGCTCGTCGGTCCCAAGCAGCACTGCGGTGGCCCCGATCTCGTAGCCGTCGCGGAATACGGACAGCACGCGTGCATCAAGGTCCACGGTGATCACCAACGGACCGTCGGGAACGCCCTTGTCGTTCCAGAACCACTGGCCGTACTTGATCGGGCCGTCGATGGGCAGAATGCGCTTGATAACGAATGGCGCGTTGCGATCGGGCTGTGCGGCGGCGGGCGTTTGCGGAACGTTTCCAACCGCACTCGGCACGCTTTGCGGCGTACCTGCGCGTTCCGCAGCGAAGTGACGCTCGGCGGGCCGCGCGATCGCTTCCAGCGTGCGCTCCGAGGCGACGGCCGTGCCGAACACGAGCAGCACGCCGAGCGTCGCTCCGCCGATCCATTTCACTGCCGGGCGC
>DATJHD010000296.1:0-3400 GCA_035494275.1 Croceibacterium sp. | reverse complement strand
GCCATCTTTCTTGATTGTGGCCGCCCCACCGCGCAGCTTATGCGCGATTCGTTAGGCAGCCGATCGGAGCTCTATGCTACGCGTACTCGCAGTTGGATTGGCGGCCCTAAGCGCGTTCTTCGTGTTCTACACGATCCGGCTCCTAGCCGTCACGCAGTTCCTGCACCAAACCAGGGCAGGAGGCCAGGGAGCGTACATCGGGGCCATCGTCTTTCCCATTCTAGCCGTCCTTTTCGCTTGGGCTGCCGTGCGCTGCTGGCGCCGTGGGAGAGGAGCGCGGTCGGCTGCCTAACCAGCGCATGAAGCTGTCGGCCTGCGGCCGCCGCCTGCGGCGGAATGCCCAATGGAGGCTCTCTATCTTGTCTGCGGCGCCCGCAGCCCGCAGCTTATGCGCGATTCGTTAGGCCGCTCGTCACGAAATGCTCGAGCCCCTGAAAGCTTCAGCTCCGACTCCTCGCGGTGTCCTCGGGACCCTCGCCCTGGAGAAACACCGCGATATCATCCGACAGATGTTCGCGCCCGTCTCAGAGGCGCTGATCGCCGATGCGGAAATAGCTCCGGGGCACGCCGTATTGGATGTCGGCACCGGACCGGGCGAGCCAGCGCTTCGCATCGCGGAAGTGGTGGGATCCAACGGAGAGGTTGTCGGCATCGATCCCGTTGCCGGCATGATTGAGGCGTCACGACGCGCGGCGGAGCGGCTCTCGCTGAACAATGCCCGTTTCGAGACCGCGGGAGCCGACAGTCTGCCTTTTCCCGACGATCGATTCGACGCCGTCGTCAGCCGGTTCGGAGTCATGTTCTTTACCTCCCCTGTTGCCGGAGCCCGCGAAATGTTGCGCGTGCTCCGGCCGGGAAAGAAGATGGCGTTCGCCGTTTGGCACTCTCGCGACAGCAACCCCTTTCACAGCGTCCTCGCCCGAATTGTCGACCCCGTTCTACCGCCGACTGAACTGCCGCCCGATGCGCCCGAACCGTTCCGGTTTGCCGCAACGGGAAAGTTGCAAGCCATCGTTGCAGAGGCCGGCGCTGCAAACCCTTTGGAGCGTCTTTTCCGCTTCTCCATCGACGTACCGCTCTCTCCTGAGGATTTCTGGAGTCTCCGACTGGAAATGGCCGACAAGCTCCGGGAACGTCTCGCCACACTGCAACCGGAGAGTGTCGAGGGCCTGAAGCAGCGGTCGATAGCCGCCTTTCAGGAGTATTCGAGTGCGAATGGGCTGAGTTTTCCGGCCGAAGTACGTCTGATATCGGCGCGCAAATGAGGCGCCGCTACGGCCGGCGAGGCGAACACACGACTTCCCCGAGCAAGGCAACATGAAACCCATACCCGCGTTCCTCACGACTTGGGCCTTGGCAGGCCTCGGTGCCATCATCGGTTCTATCCTTGGCAACGCAGCAGGGAAGCCCGGGCTCTTCGCCGGAGCGGTCGTCGGAGGCGCCCTCGGAGTCGGGGCCGCAGCTGTTGCCCTGGCCAAGATAGGGTGGCTCTCGCCCGAGGATCGCCGTGGTGCGTTCGTTGGAGGGATCGCCGGATTCGCAGTCGCCGCCCCGGTCGCCGTGACCAATCTCCACACTCCTCTCATACCGGTTCTGATCTGTGGGCTCGCGGGTGTTGGCTTGCTTCTGGGCGTAGGGGTGGCACGGGGTTGGCGGCGAGGTTCTTGACCTGGTGTCGCCTAACCAGCGCATGAAGCTGTCGCGCCGAGGCGGCCAGGCGACTGCCAGGGCCTAATCCCCGCCTGGGCTTTGCGAGCTCGAATGATCGTGGATGACCTTCCACGCATCCCCGATCTTCTGCAACACCAGTGTGAGCACGCCGCGCACCCGGAGCGAGCCCTGCGGCGTTCCAAACGTGTAGGTCACCTCGGCAACCGCCAGCGCATGATCGGGGCCGAGCGGAACGACGTCGACCGTGCCCAATTCCATCCGATAGCGATTCTGCGCCAGCGACGCGGCGTCCTTGCGAATCGCATCCCAGCCGCGCGTGATGTCGGTGTTGTCGGCGCTGGTGACTTCCGGCACCCGGGCATACATCTCCATGATCGCAGGAGCGTCGGCCCGGTTGATGGCCTCGACGTATTGACGTACGAACGTCTGTGCCTCGGCGCGAATATCGGGTGGCTGTTGCGCCGCCACCGGTACGGCGGCGACCAACGAGCAGGCGCCGACGAGGGCGAGGATGCGGAACCGAGTCATGGAGTCTTCTTCTCCTTTGTGTTGGCCATGAAGCTCTTCCATAGTAAGCCGGTGCGATAGTTCTCGACCATCACCACGAGACCAGCGCACCCACAACCGTGTTACCGAGGGCGGCCGCGGCGAGCAACAGCCCGAACCGGACGATCCACGGCCACCAGCGCGCCTCTGGATCGGCGACCGAACGGGGTGCGACCACCAACATCACGTACACCATCAGGACGGCCGCCACAATGAGCGGCAGGAACGCCCGCGTCGGGTCGTCCTTGGGGCTCCGTGTGACCAGCCCCATGATGTGCGGAAGGTTCGACCCGATGATGCGGTTGAACGCACCCGCGCCCACCATCCCCATCGGCAGCACGAACAGGCGACGGGTCGCCACCGGTATTACCGGCAGCCAGCGGTGCGCGAAGGCCGAAACCGCCACGGCGAGAAAGACCACCCCCCCCGCGCCGCTGGGGAGCCCGATCGAGGGCAACGTGTCGATCGCCACGATCGCGACTCCCGCCGCGAGCGGGAACCGCGCCCAACCCTGAAACGTCAGACCGCCGTCGCCGAGCGGCGGCGGCTCCCCGGGACCACGCGTGAACAGGCAGGCGATGACCCCGCCGATAGCGACCAGCACGAACAGGCCGGTGATGGGCCCGACGCCGCGAGCGCTGGACCCCGTCCCGGCCGACCCGCCGAAGACGGCGTTCAGGACCGGCACGACCGCCAGGGCGACGAGCGCGAGGAATGTGTCTTCCCAGGCGATCAGGGAACGGAGCCGCTCCAGCGACATGTCCATGGGACGCAAAGTACTGCGCGGGCGCGCCACGTCTCCACTCACGCGAGCGAGCGCTTGGCATCCTGAGCGAAGCGCGCCGCAGGCGCGCGCAGCGAAGGACCTGCTTTTCTGCCATCGCTGGGGGGCGCGTGCAGCGCAAGACCTGCTTTTCTTCCTGTCGAGCTTGAACAGCAGGTCCTTCGCTCAGCGCGCGTTCCGCGCGCTTCGCTCAGGATGACATGCTTGGCGCTCGTCATAAGAAGAGAAAGAAGAAGGCTGGAACTCGGCCCGATCCTATCCCGCTAATGACTGGCCGCATCGAGCTGCTGCAGCATGACGCTCATCTCCGGATTCGCCATGAAGCTCCGCCACAACAGGCCGGTGCGATAGTTCTCCACCATCACCACGATCGGCGCCTGATTGAGCCCCATGTAGATC
>DATJHD010000295.1:0-2873 GCA_035494275.1 Croceibacterium sp. | reverse complement strand
GCGCGCTTGGCCTCGGCCTGGCCGATGATGTGCTCGTCGAGCGCTGCGACGATCGCCTTGGGGGTGAGGTTTTCGTTCATTGCATTCCAGGAATTCAGATGGTCTCGACCGTCACCCGGTCGTTGGTGAAGACGCACACCTGGGCGGCGACTTCCATCGCGCGGCGGGCGATCTTCTCGGCGTCGTCCTCGTATTCGTCGAGCGCCCGCGCGGCGGAGAGCGCGTAGTTGCCGCCCGAGCCGATCGCGGCGATGCCGCCCTCGGGCTCGAGCACGTCGCCGTTGCCCGTCAGCACCAGCATCGTATCCTTGTCGGCGACGATCATCAGCGCTTCCAGGTTCCTCAGGTACTTGTCGGTGCGCCAGTCCTTGGCCAGCTCGACGGCGGCGCGCAGCAGCTGGCCGCTGTACTGTTCGAGCTTCTTTTCGAGCCGCTCGAACAAGGTGAAGGCATCGGCTGTTGCCCCGGCGAACCCGGCGATAACCTTGCCGCCCTCGCCGATCCGGCGGACCTTGCGCGCATTGGGCTTCATCACGGTGTTGCCCATCGTCACCTGGCCGTCGCCGGCGATCACGGTCTTGCCGTTCTTGGTTACGCCGATGATGGTGGTGCCGTGCCAGCGGACGCCGCCACGGCTGCTAGGAGTATCGTCCATGGCGCGCGATATGGGACGCTGCGCCGACGCGTTCAATCCTCGTTCGCCCGACGGCGAGCGGAATCAGCTGCCGCCGGTGTTGGTCGGCGGACCGTTGCCGGTGGCACCAGCCGCCCCGACCTGGCCGATGTTGCCGAACAGGTCCTCGAGGAACGAGCGTTCGCGACCCAGCGTCGGCGTCTTGTGGCTGTCCGGATGGATGCGGACGACTTTTTCCATGCCCGTCGTCTCGGCCGAGGCGACGTTGCCCGCGCTGTCAAAGGTGATCGCGAGGACCGTGTCCTGGTTGATACGCGGTGTCCCGAACGGCTTCTGCTTGGTGAACGTGCCCACGTAATACCAGGTCGGCTGGCCGAACTGGCTCTTGAAGCTCGGCTCGCCGAGCAGCTGTTCGACCGATTGCTGATTGTCGACGCCGGCATGGACCGTCCGCATCAACGTGGGCTCGGTGATGTAGCCATGGTGCTGGACGATCGAACTGCAGCCCGAAACCAGCGCCAGCGCGCCCAGCAGTGCTGCGTTGCGATTGAACCATGCCATGTGCAGACCGTCTCCGAACCCCGCGCCGCGGTGCATTGCCTTGGGCCGCGCCGCGCCTATATCGGCCCGAGCCTTAGGGGCTGGCGGGCCGCTGTGCAACGGGGCCGCTTCGCCTTGACCCATTGAATGCCCGCTGAACGAATGAACCCGCCCATCGCCATGCCGAACCTGCGCCGCCTGTTTGCCCGCAAGCCCGAGCCGCGCGAGGCCCTGCGCCCGCTGTGGCACAGGGTCGTGGAAATCTCGCGCGAGCGCGACTGGTATGCCCACTGCGGCGTCGCTGATACCGTGGCGGGCCGGTTCGACATGATCACCGCCGTGCTGGCCTTGGTGCTGCTTCGCCTCGAGAGCGACGCCGACTGCGGTGCGCAGTCCGCGCTGCTGACCGAGCTGTTCGTCGAAGACATGGACGGCCAGCTGCGCGAGAGCGGCATCGGCGATCTCGTCGTCGGCAAGCACATCGGCAAGCTGATGGCCTCGCTCGGCGGCCGCCTCGGCGCCTATCGCGTCGCCATCGCCGAGAGGAGCGATCGCGTCCTTGAGAATGCCGTGCTGCGCAATGTGACCCTTGCCGGTGAAGCGGGGCCCGAAGCCCTCGCCAAGCGATTGCGCGCGCTGGCGAACCAGCTCGGCCGGCTCGCACCGGCGGACCTTCTCGCCGCACGGATCGAGCGATGAACGCGCCCGAGTTCCCGCGTCTGATCGACCGCCGCCAGCTGACCGGGAAACCGGTGACCATCGCTGCGCAAAAACCGGAGCGAGAGGCGCTCGCCAAGCGCTTTGCGCTGGTGGCGATCGAGCGCCTCGAGGCGACCGTGACGCTTGAGGCCGATGGCGAGGCGGTCAGGGCCGCGGGCACCCTGTCGGCCGACATCGTCCAAAGCTGCGCGGTCAGCGGTGACGACCTGCCGGTCGCCATCTTTGAACCGCTCGCGCTGAGGTTCGTGCCTGACGCCGCGGCGGCGGAGGACGAAGTGGAGCTGAACGAGGAAGAGCTCGACGAAATCCCCTATGCCGGCACCGCCTTCGACCTCGGCGAAGCCGTCGCGCAGAGCCTGGCGCTGGCGATCGATCCCTACGCAACCGGGCCCGAGGCCGAGCGCACTCGCCAGGAGAAAGGCCTCGCCGACGATCCGGCGAGCGGGCCCTTCGCCGCGCTCTCCGCGCTGAAGAAGGACTAAGCGCCTAGAACGGAATATCGTCGTCGAGATCGTCGGCGAAGCTCGGGGCGCCGCCCGACGAACCGCCGCCCTGGTTCCAGTCCGATCCGCCTGCCGAAGACGAGCGGCCGCCCTGGTCCCAGTCGCCGCCGCGCTGGCCGCCGCCACCGCCCGGCGCCCCGTCGAGCATCGTCATCACTCCGCCCATGCCGCCGACCGAGACTTCGGTCGTATAGCGGTCGTTGCCCGACTGATCCTGCCATTTGCGGGTGCGCAGCTGGCCTTCGATGTAGACCTTGCTGCCCTTGCGCAGGTAGCGCTCGGCGACGCCCACGAGGCCCTCGGACTGCAGCACGACGTTGTGCCACTCCGTGCGCTCCTTGCGCTCGCCGGTGTTCTTGTCCTTCCAGTTCTCCGACGTGGCGATCCTGAGGTTGGCAATGCGGCCGCCGTTCTGAAAGCTTTTCACCTCCGGGTCGGCGCCGAGATTGCCGATCAGGATGACCTTGTTGACGCTA
>DATJHD010000294.1:0-6095 GCA_035494275.1 Croceibacterium sp. | reverse complement strand
GTCTTCTCGCCGACCAGGGCCTGCGCGCCTTCCTCGTAGTGGAAGTAATCCTGGCCAAGGGTCGAAACCGGCACCAGGCCGTCGCCACCGAGGCCGACGATCGTGGCGAAGAAGCCGAACTTCTGCACCCCGGTGATGCGGGTGTCGAACACCTCGCCGACGCGGCCGGAGAGCCACGCGGCGACATAGCGGTCGAGCGTCTCGCGTTCGGCTTCCATGGCGCGGCGCTCGGTCTGGCTGATCGCTTCGGTGACTTTGGACAAATCGGCCCTGTCCTGCTCGGAGAGGCCGGTCGCCGGCGGCAGCTGTGCCCTCGGCTTCGGCTGCTCGAGGCCGAACGCATCGACCAGCGCGCGATGAACCAAGAGATCGGCATAGCGCCGGATCGGGCTGGTGAAGTGCGCGTAGCTGGAGAGCGCAAGGCCGAAATGGCCGGCGTTCTGCGGACCGTAATAGGCCTGCGTCTGGCTGCGCAGGACCGCCTCCATGACGAGCGCCTTCTCGCCCTCGTCGGCGATGTCCTTGATCATGCGGTTAAACAGCCCCGGCGTGATCACCTGGCCGAGCGCGAGCTTCCTGCCGATGGAGGCGAAGTAGTCCTTCAGCGAGAGCAGCTTCTCGCGCGTCGGCGGTTCGTGAATGCGATAGACGACCGGATGCGCCTTGCTTTCGAGCGCCTTCGCGGCGGCAACGTTGGCGGCGATCATGAAATCCTCGACCACCCGGTGCGCATCGAGCCGCTCGCGCACGGCAACCTCGACGATGCGGCCGTGCTCGTCGAGCGTGACCCGGCGTTCGGGCAGCTCGAGCGCGAGCGGCTCGCGCGCCTCCCGCGCCCCGTTGAGCAGCTTCCATGCGGCGAACAGGTTGCGCAGCAGCGGTTCCTCGCCTGCGCCGTCGAAGCGCGCCTGCGCTTCCTCGTAGGCGATCACCTCGGCGATGCGAACGAGGGCACGCGTGAAGCGGTAGGAGATGATGCGGCCGTTCTTGTCGATGACGAGGTGGCACGCCATCGCCGCGCGGTCCTCGCCTTGCCTCAGCGAGCAGACGTCGGCGCTGAGCACTTCCGGCAGCATCGGCACCACGCGATCGGGGAAATAGACCGAGTTGCCGCGCTTCCTCGCCTCGCGGTCGAGCTGCCCTCCGGGTCTGACGTAGAAGCTGACGTCGGCGATGGCGACGATCGCACGATAGCCGCCTTCCTCGTCGGGCTCGGCCCAGATCGCATCGTCGTGGTCGCGCGCGTCGGCCGGGTCGATGGCGACGATCGGCAGGTGGCGCAGGTCTTCGCGCCTGTCTTGGCTCAACGGCAGCCTCGCCGCCAGCTCGGCTTCGGCCCGCGCCGCGTCGGGAAATATGTGCGGAATGCCGTGCTTGTGGATCGCGATCAGGCTGAAGCTGCGCGGGGCCAGCGGGTCGCCGAGCACTTCGAGCACCCGTACCCCGCCGCGCTGCGACCTACCGATCGGCTCGGCGAGGACGAGGTTACCTTCCTCCGCCTCGCCGATGTCCGTCACCGGAAACGAGTTGCGGACGCGCTTGTCGACCGGCGCGAGCCACGGTTTAAGCACGCCGTCGAGCTCGATCACGCCAAGCATCGCCTCCGCAGCCGCAGGCAACTTCTTGATCGGATGGGCGCGCCAGCCCTTGCCGGCTTCCTCGGTGCGGGCGAGCACCCTGTCGCCTTTCCTGAGCGCCCCACCCTTCTTGCTCTCGATGATCCGCACCCGCGGCGGCAGGGCGCCGTCGCCAGGCTGCCAGGTGTCGGGAATGGCGACAGGTTGCCCATCGTCGATCTCGACCACGCGCAGCACGGTGACTTTGGGCAGCCCGCCCATCCGGTGATAAGCGCTTTTCTTCCCGTCGATCAGCCCTTCCTCGGCCATGTCGGCAAGGAGCTTCTTGAGGGCGATCTTTTCCTGCCCCTTCAGGCGGAACTCGCGCGCGATCTCGCGCTTGCCGGCAAGGCCGTCAGCGGTGCGGATGAATTCGAGGACCTGCGCCTTCGAGGGCAGTCCGTGGTACTTGCGTGGCATCGGCGCCCATGTGGCGCTTGGCGGGGTTCACCACAAGGCGTGCCGGATCAGGTCGAGCGTGGCGCCTCGCCGTAACGATTGGCGCCGGCGCTCGACTTCATGACCCCGAACACCAGCACGACGACCGGTGCGACCCATCCGATCAGGCCGATCCACGGCCTGTGCATCTGCTGCGCCATCGCCGTGAGATCGGCGGGCGACGGCGCCGAGGTCATCGCGGCCGTCACGGTCCCGAGCATGTTGTAGGTAAGCACGAAAGCCACGACTTGCGCGCCGACGGCAATGGCGGCCCACCAGCCGGAGTTGCCCGAATCGTGCAACCGCCGCACGAAGGCCGCAACCGCAAGGGCCACGATCAGCGCCTTGATCGCCGCCGACAGCCAGACCAGGCTCATCGCCTGTTCGCTCATCCGCTGCATTACCTGCGCCTGGATGGCTTCCTGCGAGGCACCCGACTGCGCGGCGTTGAGCGCCGCCGAAAAGGTCTCGGCCATCATCGGTCCGCTGATGGCGAGGCCAAGCAGGATATCGAGCACCAGGAGGAACAGCACGTACCACCAGAACGTCGGCCGGTCCTCGCGTCCGGTGAAGTCGGCGAGATGCGCAAGATTGTACTTGATGGCTTCGAACATGAGATTCCCCCCTCGTGTCGTGCGCGCAGGCTACCACCCGGGCGCCCGCAAGGTAAGCCCGCCCGTCGGCGGTCAGGACTTGGCAAGAGGTGCGAAGGCACCCCCCGGCACCGCGCTCGCGACCGGGCTTTCCGAACCGTCAGCGGCCACGGAACTGACGCCGAACAGCCAGTCGTCTCCGCGCACCCCGTCGAGGCGCACTTGGGTCGCGCTCGTTTCGCGCAGCGGCCTGGCCTCCCACATAGCCGCGTCGGTCCGGCGGCGCCAGACGCGATATTTGGCGGCGCCGGGCACCGCAAGCCATTGCACGCTGGTATAGGTCTGCACCGCGGCCTCGGCCCTTGGCGCCGGCGGCATGGGCGAGCGGGCCAGCGCGTCGAGCACTCGCACGTTCAGCTGCGTGATCTTGGCGAGGTACGCGAAATCCATCGCCGCGATGGTGTCGCCGTATTCGACACCCTTTTCGCTGCGCAGGTTCTGGTGCTGGCGATTGTAGTTCTCGATCGCGACCGAGAAGCGGATCGCCGGATAGCCTTTTTCCAGGAACGGTATCTGGTCGCTACCGCGGCCCATCCGGTCGGTGCGCCAGATCTGCCGCACCGCCAGCGCCTTCGCGTCGGCGAGCCCGGCAATGAACCGCGAGAGATTGCGACCGGGGCTGTCGTTCTCGCCCCCGTCGCGGGCCATCGCCGCCAGCGTCTTCGCCGTCGCGTCGGCCCGCGGTCCTTCGGAGAATACCCGCACGTGCGCGGCATCGCAGTGGCCGTCCGAGCCGCAGGAATTGCCAACGATGTCGTTGTTGAGCACGGCCATCACCCTCCAGCCCTGCTCGGCGGCATAGTCGGCCAGCAGCTTGCCGCCGTAGAGCCCCTGCTCCTCCCCGGAGAGCAAGGCATAGACGATGGTCGCCGGATACTTGTGCTTCGAGAGCACCCGCGCCGCTTCCAGCACAAGCGACGTGCCCGAGCCGTCATCGTTCGCGCCCGGCGCGTCGCTGGTTGCGTTCATCACGTCGGAGACCCGGCTGTCGATGTGGCCCTGCACGATCACAACCTCGTTGGGCCGCTCGGTACCGCGCTGGATCGCAACGACGTCGACGAGGCGCACCGGCCGGGGGATGCGATTGCCCGTCACCATCCGCTCCGGCAGCACGATCTCGAGGCAGCCGCCGCAGGCCTCGCCGTCGGCACGCAACTGCTGCTCGCCCCACCGCCGTGCGGCGCCGATGCCGCGCTTGGGGTCGTCCTGCGAGGAGAGCGTGTGACGCGTGCCGAAGCCGACCAGAGCCTCGACATCGGCACGCAACCGGGCCTGCGACACGTCGGCGGAAGGATCTGGCCGGGCGGCGGCGGGCGCCGCGATCAGCGCGGCGGCAATCAGGAGATGGCGCATGCCGGTTTCTTGCCGGCAGTCGGCACGATGGCAAGCGTCAATAAGCCCGCGCGACGTAGATTCGCTCGACCGCCGGCTCGCCCGTGAACAGACAGGTGCCGTCCGCAGACGGGGCGTTCAGCGGGACGTTGCGGAAGGTGAGCTTCAGGGCCTTGAGTTGCTCGACCACCTTGTCGAGCGCAGCGCCTTCGGGGCGGGACCACCGGACCTCGGCCCAGCCGGGATAGCGCTGGTCCTCGGCAAAGTAGCCTTTCAGCGCGTCAAGGCTGTCGATATCTCGCACGATATTGGCCTCGCGGCGCTGCGTCGCCTGGTCGAACAAGGCCTGCTGGATTTCCTCGAGCAGGGCCGGCGCCACGGCGGCGAAGTCGTCGCGTGCCATGAAGGCGAAGTTCGGCTTGGCGGCCTCGTTCCACAATTGGTGGCGGCGCAGCACGGCGGCCTTGCCCTCGGCCATATCGCGAGGGCCGACCTCGACGATCAGCGGTGCACCCTTGCGCACCCAGTCCCAGCGCTTGGCGGCGGCCTTGCCGGGCTTGGCATCGAGCCATACGCGCAGCTGTTCGCCGAAGGCCGATTTCTGCGCGAGCTTGGCACGCAGCTCGTCGCAATAGGTGATGAGCGCCGCATCGCCTTCGTCTTCACGCAGCATCGGCAGGATCACGACCTGGAACGGCGCCAGCGTCGGGGGCACCCGCAGGCCGTCGTCGTCGCCGTGAACCATGATCATCGCCCCGACCATGCGGGTCGAGACGCCCCAGCTGGTCGTGTGGCAGAACTGCTGGGTTCCCTCGCGATCCTGGAAACGGATGTTCGCCGCCTCGGCAAAGCTCGTACCGAGGTAATGGCTGGTGCCGGCCTGCAGTGCCTTGCCGTCCTGCATCATCGCCTCGATCGAGTAAGTAGCCTCGGCGCCGGGAAAGCGCTCGTTGGCGGGCTTTTCCCCGACGATCACCGGGATCGCCGCGTCCACCTCGGCGAAGGCGCGGTACATCTCGAGCGCGCGCAGCGTCTCGGCCAGCGCGTCCTCGCGAGTCTCGTGCGCGGTATGGCCTTCCTGCCAGAGGAACTCGCTTGTCCTCAGGAACATCCGCGTGCGCATTTCCCAGCGAACCACGTTGGCCCATTGGTTGAGCAGCAGCGGCAGGTCGCGCCACGACTGGATCCAGCGGCTCATCGCGTCGCCGATGATCGTTTCCGAGGTGGGGCGGACGATCAGCGGTTCCTCCAGCCTCGCCTCGGGGTCGGGTATCAAGCCGCCCTTGCCGTCGGCGATCAGCCGGTGATGCGTGACGACGGCCATTTCCTTGGCGAAGCCTTCGACGTGCTCCGCCTCGCGGACGAAGTTGCCAAGCGGGATGAGCAGCGGAAAATAGGCGTTCTGCACCCCGGCGGCCTTGATCCGCCGGTCCATCATTTGCTGCATCCGTTCCCAAATGCCGAAGCCCCACGGCTTGATCACCATGCACCCGCGCACGCCGGATTCCTCGGCCATGTCGGCGGCCGAGATCACTTCCTGGTACCACTGGGCGAAATCGTCCTCGCGCTTGATGGTCAATGCGTGGCGGATGGCGGTCACGGCTGAATTTTTCCGAATCTGTTCCTGGTCGCGGCGGGCGATGCCTCGCCGCAGGCTATTTGCCAAGCTCGTCGAGCTTGCGCTGCATTTCCGCGAGCTGGGCGCGCAGAGCATCGAGATCGCTTTGCGGCTTGGGCTCGGGCTTGCGCTCGGGCGCCGGGGTGGAACTGGCCTTGGGCATGAACGCGCTCGCCGCGGCCTTGAACATCGCCATGTTCGTCTCGGCGAGCCGAGAGAACGCCGCCGGGTCCATGCTTGCCTTCCACGCGTCCTGCAGCTTCTGCTGGTTGGCGCGGAAATTCTCCATCGAGGCTTCGAGGTACTGCGGCATCATCGCCTGCATCGAGTGGCCGTACATCGAGATCAGCTGGCGAAGGAAGCCGATCGGCAGCATCTGCTCGCCGCTCGATTCTTCCTCCATGATGATCTGCGTCAGGATCTGGTGAGTGATGTCGC
>DATJHD010000293.1:0-6571 GCA_035494275.1 Croceibacterium sp. | reverse complement strand
GTGTTAAGTATTCCGACAGGGACACGTCCGCTCAACGGCGGGCAGGGCAGCGGGGTTGCCGGGGCATGGGCGCGAATGTCGCGATCGACGCACGCTGCTATCGCCTGTCCGAGCCGCTCCAGCCCTATTTCACGGCGCTCTACGCCTTCTCCTTCGATTGTGGCTCGGGTCCTCCTATCGAGGACTGGCTGCATCCGGAATGGTCGCAAATGCGGTTCGTCTGGGGCGAGACTCCGTACGCCTGCATCGGACCGGGCCCGCTGCGCGAACAGTGGCCGTTCGTCGCCAGCGGGCCGACCAGCCGCTCGATCCATTTCAAGCTGACCAACGGCAAGGCGTGGGGGCTCGGCCTGCTGCCGGCGGGCTGGGCAAAGTTCGCCTGCGGGCCCGCCTCGGCGGTGGCCGACACGACGGTCGACGGCTCATCCCATCCGGCCTTTGGCCTGTTCGCTCCCATTCAGCAAATGATCGGTCGGGACGAGCCCGATCTCGACGCTTTCGCGGCGCGGATAAACGACTTTCTCATGGAGCACGTCGATCGCCCCGATTCCCACCGGGACCTCGTGACCGCGTGCCACCGGGCCCTGCGCGATCCTGACGTCGCCACGGTTTCGCAACTGGCCGGACGCGTCGGGCTGGAAGCCCGGTCACTGGAGCGGCTTTGCTCGCGCTATTTCGGATTTCCGCCCAAGATGCTGCTGCGCCGCCAGCGCTTCCTGCGCAGCCTCGCGACCTTCATGCTCGATGGCGGGACCAGCTGGAGCTCGGCGATCGATCGCCACTATCACGACCAGGCGCAGTTCGTCCGGGATTTCAGGGCGTTCATGGGGATGACGCCAAGCGAATACGCCGAGCGGCCTCACCCGATCATCGCGCCGACCATGGCACAGCGCATGGCCGATCACGGCATCGCCCCGCAGACCGACCTGCCGACGATTCTGCGCTATGGAACTGGCGTCGAGCGACGCTAAAAGACCAGCCAGCTTCGCCCATGTGGTAGGTCGGCAGGGCAAGGGGGACTCATCGGTGCGGGCGGCTTGCGACATCCGTATAAGCTTTCATCCGCCGCCGGCAGAACTGCGGCGCTTCTTCACGACATTCTACATGGCCGAGATAAGGCTCGCGCCGGGCGAGACGGTCACCGATCACTTGCAGCCGGAATGGGCCAACCTGCGCTTCCATTCGGGAAGCCTGCCGGTCGCCGAGGCATTCGACGGCACGCTCGTATCCGGCACCACGTTCACGGCCACCGGGCCCAGCAGCAAGATCGTGCGCTATACCACCGGCTCCGCGCGCGTCTGGGGCATCGGCCTCCTGCCCCTCGGCTGGGCCAAGTTCGTGGCGGCGCCGGCGGCAGAGCTGGCCGACACCGTGGCCGACGGCAACACGCAACCGGCCTTCGCCAGCTTTCGGCCCCTGGCGGCAACGGTTTTCGGCGCCGCGCCCGACACGCCAGCGGAGCTCGAGCGGATCACCCGGCACTTCCTCGAGCGCATCGACGCGCCGGTCGCGAACGAGGCGCGAATCGTCGCCATTCACGAAGCGCTCATCGATCCCGACGTCGCCAGCGTCGCGGCCCTCGTCGCCCGGGCGGGCGGCACGCCGCGAACGATCGAGCGGCTGTGTGCGCGGGCCTTCGGCTTCCCGCCGAAGCTGCTGCTGCGGCGCCAGCGCTTCATGCGCAGCATCGCGCAATTCATCCTCGATCCGTCGATGAAATGGATCGGGGCAATGGACTTCAACTATTACGACCAGGCCCAGTTCGTACGCGATTGCCGGCAGTTCCTCGGCATGACGCCGCGCCAGTACGCGGCGCTCGACAAGCCGGTGATCTCCGCCGTCATGCGTGAGCGTGCGCGGATCGCCGGAGCCGCCGTGCAGACCCTCGACGGCCCCGCGGGCGGCGCGGTCCGGCGCTGATTGCGATTTACCGGACCGGCCTCTAAGGAGCGCCGCAAGCTTCAACCTTCAATCCGGGTGATGTTCGTGGATTATGCCGCAACAGGGCAGGAGGCGCTTTCGCGGATCGCGGGAGCCGCCGACCTCGAGGCGCTCGAGCGGCTGCGCGTGGCGCTGCTCGGCAAGCAGGGCTCTGTCTCGGCCTTGCTCAAGACGCTGGGCACGATGTCGCCGCAAGAACGGCAGAGCCGGGGGCCGCAGATCCATTCGCTGCGCGAGCAGGTGACGAGCGCTCTTGCCGCGCGCAAGGCCGAGCTTGAGCAACGCGCGCTCGATGCGCGGCTGGCCACGGAGACGCTCGATCTGTCGCTGCCGGCCCCCGAGGCGCCGAAGGGCTCGGTCCATCCGGTCAGCCAGGTGATGGACGAGCTGGCCGAGATTTTCGCCGACATGGGCTTCGCGGTCGCCACCGGCCCGGAGATCGAGGACGACTGGCACAACTTCACGGCGCTCAACATGCCGCAAAGCCATCCCGCGCGGGCGATGCACGACACGTTCTATTTCCCCGACACCGGCCCAGAAGGCGGGCGCATGCTGCTGCGTACGCACACCAGCCCCGTGCAGGTGCGCACGATGGTCAGCCAGGGCGCCCCGGTGCGGATCATAGCGCCCGGCCGGGTCTACCGCTCCGACAGCGACGCGACCCACACGCCGATGTTCCACCAGATCGAGGGCCTGGTCATCGATCGCGGCATTCACCTCGGGCACCTCAAGTGGACGCTCGAGACTTTCCTCAAGGCCTTCTTCGAGCGCGAGGATATCGTGCTGCGCCTGAGGCCGAGCTACTTTCCGTTCACGGAGCCCTCGGTCGAGGCCGATGTCGGCTTTGCCATCGAGAACGGACGGCGCGTGCTGGGCGGCTCGGGAGACGAGCCGGGGCACGGCTGGATGGAGCTGCTGGGCAGCGGCATGGTCAATCGCCGGGTGATCGAGATGAGCGGGCTCGACGCCGGCGAGTGGCAGGGTTTCGCCTTCGGGGTCGGCGTCGACCGCCTGGCGATGCTCAAATACGGCATGGACGACTTGCGCGCTTTCTTCGACGGCGACGTCCGCTGGCTCGGGCACTACGGGTTCTCGCCGTTCGACCAGCCGACGCTCAGCGTCGGTGTGGGAGCGCGGGCATGAAGTTCTCGCTCGACTGGCTGAAAGTGTTCCTCGAGACCGAGGCCTCGGGGGCGGAGATCGCCGCCGCGCTCAATCGTATCGGCCTCGAGGTCGAAAGGCTCGAGGACCCGGCCGAGAAGCTCGCCGGCTTCAGGGTCGCCGAAGTGCTCACCGCGCAGCCGCACCCCAATGCCGACAAGCTGCAGGTCCTGACCGTCAGCACCGGCGCGGGCGAGCCGCTGCAGGTCGTGTGCGGCGCGCCCAACGCGCGCGCGGGAATGAAGGGTGTGCTCGGGCTTCCCGGCGCGATCGTGCCGGCGAACGGGATGGAATTGCGCAAGAGCGCCATTCGCGGCGTCGAGAGCAACGGCATGATGTGCTCGGTGCGCGAGCTGGAGCTCGGCGACGAGCACGAAGGCATCATCGAGCTGCCGGCCGATGCCTCTGTCGGCGAAGCTTTCGCCGACTATCGCGGCGCCAGCCCGGTGTTCGACGTGGCGGTGACGCCTAACCGGCCCGACTGCATGGGCGTGGAAGGGATCGCCCGCGACTTGGCGGCGGCGGGAATGGGCACCTTCAGGCCCTATCGCGTCGACGCGGTGGAAGGTGCCTTCCCGTGCCCGGTCGAGATTCGCACCGACGATCCGGAAGGTTGCCCGGCGTTCTACGGGCGGGTGATCCGCGGCGTCAGCAACGGCGCCTCGCCCGAATGGATGCAGCAGCGGCTCCTCTCAGCTGGGCAGCGACCGATCTCCGCGCTGGTGGACATCACCAACTACCTGATGCTGGCGTTCGGTCGGCCGGCACACGCCTACGATGTCGCCAGGCTGAAGGGCGCGCTCGTCGCACGGCGGGCGAAGGACGGCGAACAGGTGCTGGCCCTCAACGAGAAGACCTACACGCTCGACAGCGAGATGACGGTGATCGCCGACGAGCGCGAAGTCCACGATATCGCCGGCATCATGGGCGGCGAGCATTCGGGGGTTTCGGCGAACACGAAGGACGTACTGCTCGAGGTCGCCTGGTTCGATCCCGAGCGTATCGGCCTCACCGGCCAGCGGCTCGGCCTCGCCAGCGACGCGCGCACGCGCTTCGAGCGCGGCGTCGATCCGGCGTTCCTCGATGCGGGGCTCGATCTCTTGACCGCAATGATCCTCAGCATCTGCGGTGGCGAGGCATCGCAGGTGGTGCGCGCCGGTTCGCCGCCCGCGCAGCCCCGAGTGATCGACTATGACCCGGGCCTCGCCGAGCGGCTCGGAGGGATTGCGATCTCGGAGGAAGAACAGCGCCGCACGCTCATGGCGCTCGATTTCCGCGTTTCGCCGGACTGGCGCGTCACGGCGCCGCTCAGGCGGCTCGACATCGAAGGGCCGGCCGACATCGTCGAGGAAGTCGTCCGCATCCATGGCCTCGACGCCGTCGAAAGCGTTCCCTTGCCGCGCGCCGACGGCGTCGCCCGGCCGACGGCGACGCCCGAGCAGGCGAGGGAACGCAAGCTCCGGCGCGTCGCCGCCGCGCGAGGGCTCAGCGAGGCGGTCACGTGGTCGTTCATTCCCGAACCCGACGCGTCCCATTTTGCCGAGGGGAATGGCGGGCTGTGGCTGCTCGCCAACCCGATCAGCGAGGATATGAAGGCGATGCGTCCGGCGCTCATCCCCGGCCTGCTCGCCGCGGCCAAGCGCAACCTCGACCGCGGAGCGGACGGCGTTCGGCTTTTCGAAGTGGGCCGGCGGTATCTGCGGGGCGAAGCGGGGCGGAGCGATGAGCGAGCCACCGTCGGCGTGCTCCTCGCGGGCGAGAAGGCGTCGCGCGGCTGGGCCACGGGCAAGGCGCAAGTCTTCGACGCGTTCGACGCCAAGGCGGAAGCCCTGGCGCTGCTCGAGGCCGCGGGAGCGCCGGTTGCCAATCTGCAAGTGATGGGCGAGGCGGGGCCGCAGTTTCATCCCGGTCAGTCGGCGACCTTGCGGCTCGGCCCGAAGGCGGTCCTTGCGCGCTTCGGCGCGCTGCACCCCGCAACGCTCGAAGCCTTCGACATCGAAGGGCCGGTCGTGGCCGTCGAGGTGTTTCTCGACGCGATCCCGGCCAAAAGGGGGACCGGCGGCTTCGCGCGCCCGCCCTACGCGCCGCCGGCGTTGCAGGCCGTGAAGCGCGATTTCGCCTTTCTGGTGGATGCGATCCTTCCCGCAGGCGACCTGCTGCGGGTTGTCAGAGGGGCGGACAAGACCAACATCACCGATGCCCGCGTGTTCGACGAGTTTCGCGGCGGCGGCGTGCCGCAAGGCCGGAAATCGATCGCCATCGAGGTTACCCTCCAACCGGGCGACAGGAGCTATACCGACGAGGACCTGAAGGCCATTTCCGACCGGATCGTCGCGGCGGCGGCGAAGCTCGGCGCGGACCTTAGACACTAGCGACGGCATCTGGGCTCGCCCGCCGGGCCGATGCCGCTAGCGTTCCAATCCGCTTCACCCGAGACAAGAAGACCATGACTTCAAACCGCCGCACTTTCGCGATCATCTCGCACCCCGACGCCGGCAAGACGACGCTGACCGAGAAGCTGCTGCTGCAGGGCGGCGCGATACACCTCGCCGGCGAAGTGAAGGCGCGCGGCGCGGCGCGGCGCGCTCGCTCCGACTGGATGAAGATCGAGCAGCAGCGCGGGATCTCGGTCACCAGCTCGGTGATGACCTTCGCGAAGGACGGCGTCACCTTCAACCTGCTCGACACGCCGGGTCACGAGGACTTCTCCGAGGATACATACCGCACCCTCACCGCGGTCGATTCGGCGATCATGGTGCTCGACGCCGCCAAGGGCATCGAGCCGCAGACCCGCAAGCTGTTCGAAGTGTGCCGACTGCGCTCGGTGCCGATCATCACTTTCGTCAACAAGGTCGATCGGGAAGGCAAGAGCGGCTTTGCGCTGCTCGACGAAGTGGCCGATACTCTGGCGCTCGACGTCTCCCCGCAATCGTGGCCGGTCGGCATGGGCGGCACGTTCGAAGGAGTGCTGGACTTTGCGTCCCGCACGATCAGCCGCCCCGAGGGGCCGAGCAGGGAATTCCTCGGCCAACGTCAGCCGGCGGGCGAGCTGCCGGCCGAAATTTCCGAGGAAGTCGAGCTCGCGCAAATCGGCTACCCCGAGTTCGACGTCGAGGCCTACCGGCATGGCGACCTGACGCCGGTCTTCTTCGGTTCGGCGCTGAAGAATTTCGGGGTCGCCGAGCTGATCGATGCCATCGCAAGCTACGCCCCGCCGCCCCGCCCGCAACCGAGCGAAGCTGGCCCGATCGACCCGGAGCGCGACGAGGTCACCGGCTTTGTCTTCAAGGTCCAGGCCAACATGGACCCGCAGCACCGTGACCGCATCGCCTTCATGCGCATGGTCAGCGGCACCTTCAAGCGCGGCATGAAGCTGACGCCGAGCGGCCTCGGCAAGCCGATCGCGGTTCACTCGCCGATCCTGTTCTTCGCCCAGGACCGCGAGATCGCCGACACCGCCGAGGCCGGC
>DATJHD010000292.1:0-4382 GCA_035494275.1 Croceibacterium sp. | reverse complement strand
CCCTTCCCATTCCTGAGGTCGGGTATAATGCGGATACTCGAGCAAGCCCTCCTCGAAGGATTCCTCGGCCCCGCTTGAAGGCGCGCCCATTACGCCGGGAAGCAGGCGAATGCAAGCGTCGAGGATCGCGATCGCGGCGGGCTCCCCGCCGGAGAGGACGATATCGCCAAGGCTGACTTCCTCGACCGGCCTGCCCTCGAAAATCCGTTCGTCAAATCCTTCGAACCGGCCGCACAGAAGCGTCACTCCAGGCCCGGCCGCCAGCTCGCGAATCCGCGTCTGCGTGATCGGCTTTCCGCGTGGCGTCATCGCCAGCACGGGGCAGCGTGGCTGTGTCGCCAGCGCATGGTCGACCGCGGCCGCGAGGACATCGACCCTGAGCACCATCCCCGCCCCGCCGCCCGCCGGCGTGTCGTCGACCGTGTGGTGCTTGTCGGACGCAAAATCGCGAATCTGGATCGTCTTGAGCGACCACGCCCCCGCTGCAAGCGCTCGCCCGGCGAGCGACGCTCCCAGCGGGCCGGGGAACATTTCCGGGTAAAGCGTGAGGACAGTAGCGGCGAAGGTCATTGCGGCTCCTCCCAAACCTCCGCCGGCAGGAAAGCATGATCGGCGGCAAGCTCCGCGTGGAGCCATTCGCGAAAGCGCTCGATCTTTCGCACGCCGACGCGGCCCGCCGGATGGACCAGCCATTGCGCGTTGCCGGGCAGGTAGAGCGTTTCGAACGGCTGCACCAGCCGGCCGCTTTCGAGGTCCGCCCTCCAGTACAGCGGGGTCATCATCGCAATGCCGAAACCGCTCTGCAGGGTCGTCGCCTCCTGCAACTGGCTGTCGAGCACGATGCCCCGCCGCGGAGGCAGCGGCGTACCGACACCAGCCGCGCCGAACCACCCCGTCCACAGGGAATCGTTGGGGCCGAGGCGCTCGACCTTGAGCAGGTCTTCCGGTCGGGAAATCTCGTTCGCCTCAAGGAAAGCCGGCGCGCAAATCGGCGCATAGTGCTGGCGGAACAGGAAATCGGCGCGCAGGGTGTCCCACTTGCCGTACCCGGCGCGGATCGTTGCATCGACTCCGCCGAGGCCGAAATCGACCAGCTCGTTGTCGAGCGAAATCTTCACCGCCAGGTCCGGGTGGCGCAGCTGGAAGCGCCCGATGCGCGAGCTCAGCCAGGTGCCGCCGACCGAGACCGAGGTGTTGACCGACAACACGTCCTCGTCTTCCTCCCGCAAGGCGTCGAAGGCATCGGCAATTGCGGCAAAACCGCTCGACACCGCGGGCAGAAGGCGCCGCCCGTTGTCCGACAGGCGCACCCGTCCCTTCTCGCGCACGAACAGCGGCTTGCCGACCCGGTCCTCCAGCTGGCGAATCTGGTAGCTGATCGCCGCCTGGGTCATCCCCAGCTCCTCAGCCGCGCGCGAGAAATTCTCGTGCCGACCGGCCGCTTCGAACGCGCGAATGGCGGAAAGGGGAGGCAGGCGCGACATCTCCCTTCTATAAGCCTCCCTTATCATACTCCCCAAGCCTTTTGTTGGCGTCTGGCCCCGATCGCGAGCATTTGGGCGCCACCACTCGAAAGGACATTCCAATGACCGACGAACACCTGATGCGCCAATGGGCCGATGCCCACCTGGAGTTTTCCAGCGATGTCGACCGCGGTTTGCTTCGCCTCGGGCATTTCCTCAGCCGCCGCCTCCAGCGCCGCAAGCCGATTGACAGGGCTTATGCTCCTAACGCCCATTCGATGGCCCACCTGGCGCTGAACGCGACTACCCACGCGGCGCTTGCCGGAGTGCTGGCATGTATCGCCACGGCCGTCCTGTTGACGGTGGTGGTGGCACTCGCCTCATCGGGCGCCGTCCAACCCGCGCAGCTTCATTCCGCAATGGCGGCCAGCTCACCGATCGTCACTCATCTGATCCTCGCCTGAGCCGGCCGCGCGAGGGGCCGAAGCGACCTCCCGGTTCCTCCCCCCAGTCCCGCCGGGGATAGCTTCGGCCCCTCCATCGTTTCTGGTCGATGGACGATTGCATCATCATCGGCGCGGGGCCGGCGGGCCTGACGGCCGCCATCTACCTCGCCCGCTATCATCTCTCGATTCGCCTGTTCGACTCTGGCGACAGCCGCGCGGCGCTGATTCCATGCACGCACAACCTGGCCGGCTTTCCGGACGGGATCGCCGGCAGGGACCTGCTCGATCGGATGCGGCGGCAGGCGCGCGAGTTCGGCGCCGTTCGCGAAGAGAAGCTGGTCGAGCACCTCGCCCCGGTGAGAGGCGGATACACCGTCGGCACCGACAGCGGCACATTCCGCTCCAAGACCGTGCTTATCGCAACGGGCGTGATAAACCTTCCGCCGCCCGGAATGGATCAGGCCCTGCACGACGAGGCGCTCGCCCGCGGCCTCGTGCGCTATTGTCCGGTGTGCGACGGCTACGAGGTGACCGACAAGCGTGTGGCAGTGATCGGTAGCGGCGAGCACGGCACTCGCGAAGCCGAATTCCTGCGCGGCTTCACCGCCGACATCACGCTCGTCGCGCCGCTCGAAACGCACGATCTCGATCCCGGATGCCGGAACCGGCTCGACGAGGCCGGAGTGGCGGTCGTCGAAGGCCCTTGCGGTGGATACGCGATCGAGGGCGACCAGCTCACGTTGACGAGTTGCGAGGGCCGTCTGGCCTTCGACAGCGCGTATCCGGCCCTGGGGGTTCACGTGCGCTCGGAACTGGCAGTGGCCGCGGGAGCGAAGGCCAACAAGCAAGGCTGCCTGGAGGTCGACGACCATCTCGAAACGACCCTCACCGGCCTCTTTGCCGCCGGCGACATCGTCGTCGGTCTTGACCAGATAAGCAATGCCATGGGCCACGCCGGCGTTGCGGCGACGGCGATCAGGAACCGTCTGGCGGAGGAGCAGTCTCTGCGGCGCTAGGGGACGAAATCGACGGCCACGATCACGCGTTGATCGTTCCATTCGGGCACCGCGGCCTCGTTTATCGGCACCATGAAGCGCTTGCCGTCTGGGCGCTCGATGTCGAGGATGTCACCCGCACCGA
This sequence comes from Croceibacterium sp., assembly GCA_035494275.1. Classification (GTDB taxonomy): domain Bacteria; phylum Pseudomonadota; class Alphaproteobacteria; order Sphingomonadales; family Sphingomonadaceae; genus Croceibacterium_B. The sequence goes on along the minus strand of DATJHD010000292.1, from coordinate 1,333 downwards.
AGTTTTCGACTGCCACGACGCTACCCAGGGCTTCGCCGGCATCGGACACGGCGGAAAGGCCGATCAGGTCGGCGTGGTAGTACTCGCCCTCCTCGAGCGCAGGCAGCGCGGATCGCGAAACCGTCAGCAGCGTTCCACGCAGCCTCTCTGCCGCCGTGCGGTCGGCAATCTCGGCAAAGCGGACGATGGCGCCGCCCTTGTTGTCGTCGCGCGCCGACTTCAGCGTCAGCGCGCCGTCATTGAAGCTCTTATAGCGCTTGAGGGCGGTGGCGCCCTCGCCGAACAGTTTCAGGCGCACTTCGCCCGTCACGCCGTGCGCGCCGGCAATGGCGGCAAGCGTGACGGGCTTGTCCTGGGCCAACGCGGGTCAGCCCTCAGCCGCATCCTCGGCGGGCGTTTCCTCGGCGGGCGCTTCCTCAGCAGGCGCTTCCTCGGCAGGCGCTTCCTCGCCGGCAGCCTCTTCGGCAGTGGCTTCCTCGGCCGGAGCGGCTTCGGCCTGCTCCTCGACGGCCTGCTCGACCACGTCCTCGCCGCCTTCGGCCGGCTGATCGGCGCTCGCAGTCTCGACGGTATCGGCCTCACCCGGTGCCGCTGCGCCTTCGGCCGGCTCGTCGCTGCTGGCGGTCTCGACCACTTCTTCCTCGGTCGGAGCCTCGGCGGCGACCTTGGCCGCTTCCTCGGCTTCGGCGAGCTTCGCGGCACGCTCCTCAGCGCGCTCCCTGGCCTTTTCGCCCGGCTCGGCCTTCTTCGGATTGTTGCGCGCGGCGCGCTCCTTGATGCCGGCTGCATCGAGGAAGCGGGCGACACGGTCCGAAGCCTGGGCGCCGACGCCGAGCCAGTAGCGGGCACGGTCCTCGTTCAGCTTCACGCGAGCGGGGTCATCCTTCGCGAGCAGCGGGTTGTATGTGCCGATCTGCTCGAGATACTTGCCGTCGCGCGCGGAGCGGCTGTCGGCGGCCACGATGCGGTAATAAGGACGCTTCTTGGCGCCACCGCGAGAGAGCCTGAGTGCAATTGCCATTTTACTTCACCTTTCCGATTCAAATACCTGTAAAATCATTTCTTCCTGAGAAGGTCACCCATGTTGGCAGGCCCGCCGCCGAGGCCGGGCAGCGAAGGCGGCGCGCCGCCGCTCGCTCCGCCCAGGCCGCCAAGACCGCCCATGCCTCCGCCGCCGAGCAGGGCGCCGAGCCCCTTGAGTCCGCCCATCTTGCGGATCTGCTTCATCGCGCGGCCCATTTCCTGGTGCATCTTGAGGAGCTTGTTGACGTCCTGGACCTCGGTGCCCGAGCCTGCCGCCACCCGCTTCTTGCGCTTGGCGTTCATCAGTTCG
>DATJHD010000291.1:0-4132 GCA_035494275.1 Croceibacterium sp. | reverse complement strand
GAGGTCGTCGTCAAGGTCGGCCGCTGCGGGATCTGTGGCAGCGATCTGCACATGACCGAGGACGCGATGTACGGCTGCAAGCACGGCGACGTGCTCGGCCACGAGTTCGCCGGCGAGGTGGTGGCGCTCGGGAAGGACGCGGAAGGCCTGAGGCCGGGCGATCTCGTCTCGGTCATCCCGCTCAGGAGCTGCGGCCGGTGCGAGCACTGCCGCAAGGGCGAGGTGCAGTGGTGCGAGGCGTTCGGGTTGCAGGGTGGCGGCTATGCCGAATATGCGCTCACGCGGCCGAACCAGTGCGTCAAGCTGCCGGCTGATCTTTCCCTGGCGGACGGCGCGATCATCGAGCCGCTCGCCGTGGCGCTCCACGGCGTGAACCTGTCGGGCCTCAAGAAAGGCGACAAGGTGCTGGTGCTCGGCGCCGGCCCGATCGGGCTGGCGACCGCGTTCTGGGCCAAGCGAATGGGCGCCGCGAAAGTCGCGATCCAGGACATCGCGGATTACCAGAAGGACCGCGCGCTCGAGATGGGCGCGGACCTGTTCGTGGTCGATCCGGCGGACCCGGTCGGCAGTGCCGAGCGAGCGCTCGGCGGCAAGGCCGACATCGTGTTCGAGTGCGTGGGCGTGCCTGGCCTGATCGCGCAAGCGGTCGATCAGCTCGGTCCGCGCGGCACGATCCTGCTGCTCGGCCTGTGCACGAAGCCGGACACGTTCAACAGCTTCGCCATGCTGTCGAAGGAGGTGAGGCTCGTCACCAGCGCGTTCTTCACCGTGCCCGAATACAGGGCCTCGCTCGATGCCCTCGCCGAGGGCGCGATCGAGCCGCGCCTGCTGGTGACCGAGACGATCCCGCTCGCCGACGTGCCGGAGGTGTTCGAAGGCCTCAAGCACCGCACCCACCAGTGCAAGGTGCTGATCGCCCCCTAGGAGGGATGCTTGCGGATGGCCTTTTCGAGCCGCTCGTACGCGGCGCCGGCCACCGCATGCTCGGCCTTGTCGGCCAGCGCGAGGTAGTCGGCGAGCGCCTTCTCGCCTGCCGCTGTGACGTGCGCGCCGGCGCCGGAATGGGCTTCTACCAGCGGCTCGGCGAAACAACGGTTCATGGTGTCGACCAAGAGCCACGCGCGCCGGTAGCTCATCGAGAGTTCGCGCCCGGCGGCCGAGATCGAGCCGGTGCGCGCGATCGCCCGCAGCAGCGCGGCCTTCCCCGGACCCATGGCGATCTCGTCGCCGCAAAAGAGCTGCAGCTTGAGCTTCAGTCTTGCCATCCGGCCTCCCTCGTCCGCGCTGGACCAGCTATATTTGAAGCTATATAGCCAACCCATGCTCCGCCACTTGCTTGCGCGCACACTAGCGCTGTTCGCCCTCGTTTGTCTCGCAGCCTGCGGGTCGCAATTGCAGGAGGCGCATCGACCCTTGGTGGTCCTCGCCGCGGCGAGCCTGCAGGAAGCGCTGACAGCCGAGGCGGATGCCTGGGCGAGGCAGGATCATCCGCACCCAATCGTGTCGTTCGCGGCTTCCTCGGCGCTTGCCCGGCAGGTCCAGAGCGGCGCGCCAGCGGACCTGTTCTTCTCCGCCGACGAGGCGTGGATGGACAGGCTGGAGAAGTCCGGCGCGCTGCGCCAAGGCACGCGCCGGGACATGCTGACGAACAGCCTCGTGCTCGTCGCTCCCAAGGCAAGCAGGACTTCGATCGTCCTTTCGGATCCGGCGAGCCTGGTGGCCGCTCTCGGCGACGGCAAGCTCGCCATGGCAGACCCGGACGCGGTGCCTGCGGGCAGGTACGGCAAGGCAGCGCTCGAGCATGTGAAAGCCTGGAACTTGCTTTCCGGCAAAGTGGCCGCGGCCGAGAACGTGCGGGCCGCGCTGAAGCTCGTCGAAACCGGAGAGGCGCCCCTCGGAATTGTCTATGCGACCGATGCCGCGGCTTCGCCGAAGGTGCGCGTGGTGGCGACACTCCCGCACGATAGTCATCCGCCGATCCGTTATCCCGTCGCCATCCTCGCCGCATCGAAGAACCCCCAGGCCAAATCGTTCGAGGCGTTCCTCGGCTCGCCCGCTGGACAGGCGATCTTCCGCCGCCACGGCTTCGGGATCGCCCAATGACCGCCTTGCCGACCGCGGCCGAATGGGCAATCGTCGCGCTGTCGCTCAAGGTCAGCCTCGTGGCTGTCGTGCTGACCTTGCCGCTGGCCTACGCGCTCGCCTGGCTCCTCGCGCGGCGGCGCTTTGCTGGGCGGATCCTGCTCGATGCCGCCGTGCACTTGCCGCTGGTCCTGCCGCCGGTCGTGACCGGGTGGGTGCTGCTGCTGCTGTTCGGCCGCACCGGCGTGCTCGGCCACTGGCTCGAACAGACGACCGGTCTTGTTTTCGTGTTCCGCTGGACGGGCGCCGCCCTTGCCGCGGCGGTGATGGCGCTGCCGCTGATGGTGCGCGCCATGCGCCTTTCCATCGAGGCGGTCGACCGACGGCTGGTCGGGGCGGCGCGGACTCTGGGCGCGACGCCCTGGCGCGCGTTCGCCAGCATCACCCTGCCGCTCAGCCTGCCGGGAGTGATGGCCGGCGCAATGCTCGGCTTCGCCCGCTCGCTCGGCGAATTCGGCGCGACGATCACCTTCGCCTCGAACATTCCCGGCGAGACGCGCACGCTGCCGCTGGCGATCTACACCGACCTGCAGCTGCCGGGGGCGGAAACCTCGGTCGCCCGGCTCGCGATCATCTCGGTGCTGCTTTCGGTCGCGGCCCTCGTCGCCTCGGAGTGGCTCGTGCGGCGCTCGCACGGCGGGCGCGCCCATGTCCTTTGACATCGCGCTCACCTATCGCGCCGGCGAGAGTACCCGGCAGTGCACGATCCGCAGCGAGGCCAACCTGGTCGCCGTCACCGGCCCGTCGGGCATCGGCAAGACCACCCTGCTCAATTGCATTGCCGGCCTCGACCGGCCGCTCTCGGGCGCCATCAGCATCGGCGACACGACGCTGTTCGACAGCGCGGCCGGCATCGACCTGCCGCCCGAGCGGCGCCGCGCCGGCTACGTCTTCCAGGACCTGCGCCTGTTCCCTCACCGCACGGTCGCCGCGAACCTCGCTTACGGGCAACGGCACGAGGCGCACTGGATGACCCAGGCCGAGGCGTTCGACTTCCTCGGCATCGCCCATCTCGCCCGGCGCTTTCCGGCCACGCTGTCGGGCGGCGAGGCGAAGCGGGTGGCGATCGGCCGGGCCCTGCTCTCGGCGCCGAGGTTCCTGCTGCTCGACGAGCCGCTCACCTCGCTCGACCCGGGAAGGGTCGAGGAAATCCTTCGCCTGCTTGAACGCATCCGCGACGAACTGAGGCTGCCGACGCTGCTGGTCAGCCACACGGCCTCCGAGGTCGAGCGCCTGGCGCGCGAGGTCGTCACACTGGCGCCGCCCTGATGTAACTTGGCGTTACGCCCGGGTTACCGTAATTAACCTGCCGGCTCGCCCGATGCGGCGCAATGACACACAGCAACAGCGGCCGGAAAGCTCTCGCGTCGGCCGATCCAAGGGGATGCCGACTGCAATGAAGAAGACCTTGTTCCTGGCCCTGCCGGCCATCGCCCTCCTCGCCGCCTGTTCGAAGGGAAACGAGCAGCCGCAGCAGGCGCAGGCCGGGCCGACTTTCCATGACGTGATGAAGGACCAGATCGACAAGCACGCCGACGAGGTGTGGGATGTGACCAACCCGGCGGTCGGCGACAAGGGTGGGCTCGACCCTTCGAAGATGACCGACGAGATGTGGAAGCAGCTCGCCGAGGACGCGACCGCCGTGCAGGAAGGCGCGCAGCAGATCTCCCAGATGGACAAGATCGTCGTCATCCGGCCCGGCGAGACGATCGCCGACGCCGGCGTCCCTGGCGGCCACAGCGCCGCCGAGGTGCAGGCGGAGATCGACAGGAACCCGCAAGGGCTGCGCGACCATGCGGCCAACCTTGCAGCCACCATGCGAGACCTCGTTGCCGCGGCCAATGCCAAGGATGCAGCCAAGGCCGGCCCGATCATCGACAGCCTCGATGGCGTGTGCGAGGGCTGCCACCTCGATTACTGGTACCCCGACCAGAAGGCGCTGGTCGAAAAGATCATCAGGGAAAACAAGTAAGCGAAAGCGCGGCGCAAC
>DATJHD010000290.1:0-7893 GCA_035494275.1 Croceibacterium sp. | reverse complement strand
GCGCGGCATCCGCGAGCATCTTAAGCTCAACAAGCCGATCTACCGCAAGACCGCCGCCTACGGGCACTTCGGCCGCAAGGCGGAAGGCGACTTCTTCCCGTGGGAGCGCACCGACCTCGTCGAGGATCTCAAGGCGGCGCTCGGCTGAGCCCTTTCGACCAACGGCAGGCGGCGCTCGTCCAACGACGGCGCCGCGCTTGCCCGATCCCCTGAAGACGGTAGGGTGCGGCATTCGCCGCATTCGCGGCTTCGGGGACTGACAACGATGCTCGCATTCGATCGCCGGGGCGTTCTCGCCCTTTCCGCCGCATTGCCGTTCGCCGCCGGTGCGGCGCCCGCGCTCGCCCAGGCCGCGGCTGCCGCCGCCGCGTCGGGCGCGGCGTGGGACCTGTCCGATCTCTATCCCAGCTGGGCGGCGTGGGAAGCCGCCCGGCAGGGGGTGCTTGCGGCCCTGCCGCGGCTCAAGGCGTATAAGGGTCATCTCGGCGACAGCGCCGAGGCGATGGCCAAGGCCCTGTCCGACATCTCCGACATCCAGCGGATCGACGGGCGTGTCTATACCTATGCTTCGCTCAGCAGCGACGCCGACCTGCGAGTGGCCGACAACCAGGCCCACCGCGGCCAGGCGCAGGACCTCGATTCGGCGTTCAGCGAGGCGGTCTCGTGGGTCGCGCCCGAGGTGCTGGCGCTCGGCAAGGACAAGGTCGAAAGCTTCATTGCCGCGAGCCCGGTACTGCAGAAGCGCTTCGCCTTCGAACTGCGCAATATCCTGCGCACGGCCGCGCACACCCTCGATGCCAAAGGCGAATCGCTTCTCGCCTCGGCCCAGTCGCCGCTCGCCGGGCCCGAGGACATCCGCGGCCAGATCGTTGCCGCGGATATTCCCTGGCCGACGGTGACCCTGTCCGACGGTCGCATGCAGCGGCTCGACGACCAAGGCTACACCCTGACGCGTGACGCGCCCAACCGGGACGACCGCAAGAAGGTGTTCGAGACATTCTTCACCACCTACGGCGCCTACAACCACTCGCTCGGCGCGGCCTATGCCGCCAAGATCAAGGGCGACATCTTCCGCGCCAAGGCCCGCGACTATCCGACCACGCTCGCCTACGCGCTCGACGGGCCGAACATTCCCGAGAGTGTCTATCGCACGCTCGTGTCCGAGACTGACGCCGGGCTGCCTCAGTTGCACCGCTACTTCGACCTCCGCCAGAAGATGCTCTCCCTGCCGGACATCGGGTATTACGACATCTACCCGCCGCTCGTTCACCTCGATCGCAAGTTCACCGTGCCGGAGATGCGCACGACGGTGCTGCAGGCGCTCGCTCCGCTTGGCCCCGACTACGTCGCCGAGCTGTCGAAGGACACCGCGGCCAAGTGGATGGACCCGCTGCCCCGCCCGGGGAAGGCCTCAGGCGCCTACATGGATCCTGGCGCGGCCTACGACGTGCACCCGTACCTGCTGCTCAACCTCGGCGAGAACTACGAGGGCATGTCGACCTTCGCCCACGAGTGGGGCCACGCGATGCACACCCTGCTCGCGAAAAGCGCGCAGCCCTACGAGCTGTTCAACTACGCCACGTTTATCGCCGAGATCGCCTCGACCTGTAACGAGGTGCTGCTCAACGCCTACATGCTCGGCCGCGCCAAGACCAGGGAGGAGAAGATCTTCTACCTCGGCCAGCGGCTCGAGAACCTGCGCGGCACGTTCTTCCGCCAAACCCAGTTCGCCGAGTTCGAACTCAAGGCGCACGAGCTCGCCGAAATGGGCGAGGGTGTCTCAGGCGAGAAGTTCAACCAGGTCTACATGGACATCCTCAAGCGCTACATGGGCCCGAAGATGATCCTGCCGGACTACATCGCCAACGAGTGGGCCTACGTGCCGCACTTCTTCCGCTCGGACTTCTATTACGTCTACCAGTACGCCACCTCGATCACCGCGGGCGAATGGTTCGCCAAGTCGATCCTCAATGGCGGCAAGGCGGAGAGGGAGAACTACCTCGACGTGCTGCGCGCGGGCGGTTCGGATTATCCCGTCGCGATCCTGCAGAAGGCCGGCCTCGACATGACCAAGCCCGATCCCTACCGGCAGCTGGTCGCGGGGTTCGGCGAGGTCATCGGCAAGATCGAGGCGCTGCTCTAGCCGTCACCTCCCCCGCACCCCCGCCATGTCCCGCCCGACATGGCGCGCGGCGAGGAGGTAATGCGCCCCGGCCCACAGGTAGATCGCCGCGGTGATCGCCATCGCGTAGGCGAGCCCGTCGGCGCTGCCGAACCGGAGCGCAAGGCGGTCGCTCATCGCCCCGACGAGCAATGTGCCGAGGCCCTGGCCGATCAGCGTGTAGATCGCGTTGAGCAGCGCCGAGCCGGTCGCCCGCATGCGCGAGTGCAGCAGGTTCTGGAACACGCCGTACGTCACTCCGAGATAAGTGAACTGGAACAGCGCGGCGACGAACACGAGACCGAGCAGCCACGGCGCCGTGCCGCGGGTGATTCCGAAAATATAGATCGGCGCCGCGACGATCAGGCACCAGCCGGGGATCGCCGCATAGAGGCGAGGCCTCTTGGCCCCGTAGCGGTCAGCGAGCCTTCCGCCGGCGATCACCGCGATCGCGCCCGGCAGGCTGCCGAGCAGCGCGGCAAAGAACGCCGCCTGGGCAAGCGACATCGAGAACTTGCGCACCAGCAGGAAAGTGATGAAGCCGTTGAGCCCGAAGCCGACCAGCGAGGCGATGGTCGAGCCGGCGAGCAGGTGCCGCGCGCTCGGCAAGCCGACGAGCCGCCCGAGCACCGCCCGGATCGACGGCACTTCGCCGCTCGCCTCGCGGTCGTGGCGGCCGCGCGGCGGCTCGGCGACGAGGAGCCAGGCGGCGACCGCCAGCACCGCCCCGGGAATCGTCGCGATCAGGAACGCGTTGCGCCAGCCGAACTCCTGGCCGATCCAGCCGCCGCCCGCCGCGCCGATGAACGCACCGATCGGCGGCGACAGCAGCAGCACGCTCATCGCCGTGGCGCGCCTTTCGGGCGGGAAATAGTCGCCGATGACCGACTGGTTCGACGGCAGCCCGATCGCCTCGCCGACACCGACACCGACGCGGGCGAGCAGCAACTGGGTGAAGCTCGCGACGAACCCGCACGCCGCGGTCGCCAGCGACCACAGCAGCGTGCCGGCGGCGATCAGCGACAGCCGATGGCCGCGCTCGGCATAGCGGGCGACCGCAATGCCGAGCGTGACGTTGAGGGCGGCGAAAGCAAAGCCGGTGAGGAGGCCGACCTGCGTGTCGCTGAGCCCGAATTCCTTCTGGACCGGCACGGCGAGCACGTTCATCACGATCCGGTCGATGAACCCGACCGTGGCGATCGCCGTCAGCAGCGTGAGCGCCAGCCAGGGGGAATCGCGGCGCGTGATCATTCAATCCCTCGGCCGCCGAACAGGTCGGCGGGATGCATTCCGCAAGGCGCGTTCATCCGTGCATTCGGCCTGATCGAGAACGAGCGCCGGGTGGCACGGTGTCATCCTGCCAGTCGGCCGGAAACCGCGGAAGTCCGCGAGTTTCGGCCCCGGCGCTGGGTGACGGCCTTCCCGACAAGGCCCTCGGACCGTCCATCAGGGGACGAATCGCAAGGCATGCCAAAGGCTCGGGCAACGGTGGATTGGACCATCCCGACCATAAGCCACGAACGGGGGCCTGGAGGAAGATGTTTTTTGAGCCTTGAGGGGATCGGCGGGAGGATCCGATCGTTTCGTCTACATGTGTAGTCGTAGGGACGCGAGCGGCGAAGAGGGTCCAAGGGGAGAGTCAGGTCAGCGCAAGTGGTACACCTCCACCCAGTCGCGACCGTAAGGCACATGTGCCCTCAAGGCATAGTCTTGCTTGAGGCGCCGCGAGATCAGCGCCCGCACGTCGGCGCGTTCGCCCGAGAAAGGCGCTCGCATCACGACGACCTCGGGCCGCCGATCCATGATGCGGCCGGCTTCCGCAAGCTGATCGACGCCAACCGCGCCTTCCTCCCGCTTGCGGTCGAGGTGGCTCGGGAAGACGTAGCGGCTGAGGGCGCAGCGCTCGGTTGCGGCATAAAGCATGCTGTCGCCCGAATAGACATAGAGGCATCCGGGCCCGGTGCCGACCGCCCTCGCGACGGCGCTGAATTGCGCCGGTGCGCCCCGGTAGCCCTGTTTCAGCTCCAGCATCGCTTGTCCGCCGAGAAAGGCGACGGCAAGAACGGCAGTCGCGATCTTCGGTCCTTGACGATGGCGGGCGACGAACCCGGCGGAGCAGGCAGCTAGGGGTACAAGAGTTGGCAAGGCGTAATGGCTGAACCACGTGCCGACGGCGATGAGGCCGAAGAGAGCGGCGAGCGCCCAGCCGAACAGCCAGGTTTGCCGCGCACGTTCCTCGGCGGTGCCTTGGCGTCGTCGCCAGGCGAGCGTGGCTCCCACGAATAGCTGAGCCAGGACCGCGACGATGACGGCGAGGTTGGCGAGCTGTGCCGCCAGTCGATCGGTCCTGCGCTCGGCAATGGACAGGAAATTGGCGAACAGGAACTCGCGGGCGTGGCCGATCGCGGCGTAGCCTGCCCACGCCGCCGCCGTCGGCGCCACGGCCGAGGCCACGAGCAGCGCAGCGCCAGCGATCGCCCGTCCCCGGCCGGCACCGAGCCGGCACTCGCGCCACAGCCACCACAGCCCGAAGTACAGGCCCTCGAAGATGACCGAGTACTTCACCTGGAGCGCGAGGCCGACGAGCGCCAGCGCGGCGACACCGCGCACGAGCCGTTGGCGCGGCTTGTCCGCGTCGTCAGCTCGCGGGCAAATCAGCAAGGCGGCTCCGGCCGTCAGCAGGTTGTAGAACACCGGCGACTGCCCGCCCTGGCCTTCGAGCAGGTCGAGCCACAGGATGTATGTCGCGCCGGCGGCGAGCGCGCCCCGGCTCCAGCCGGCGCGCTCGGCGAGGCGGGCAATGAGCCCCGCCGTCGCGGTTGTCGAGGCAAGCGCCATCGCCTGGTAGGCCCAGACCCCGGCCGGGTAGCCCAGCGCCGCAGCCGGCAGGTAGATCAGGAAGAGTCCGATCGGCTTGCGGTCCCAGACCCCGACATAGGGCAGCGCGCCGTCAAGCCAGGCCCGCGCGGCGACGAAATAGAACTCCTCGTCTGAGTGCACGATGGGATTGCCGAAGGTGACCGCGCGCGCTGCGAGGGCGATCAGCAGGATCATCGCCCAGCGGGGGAGGGTCCGCGCGGCGGCCCGGCGGCCGGGAAGGGCGGCTTGTCCGCTGATCTGGATTTCCATGTCAGCCCCCGCAACCGTCTGGCGAGGGCCGCAGTTCCTGCCAGGATTCAGGCCGGCATGAGATAGCCGACGATAAGGCGAGTGGTTTCGCCGACCAGCGCCGTGACGGCTTCGCCGGACGGTGCCTCGGCGGAATGCAGCAGCGCGTTGTGCGACACGGCCTCGATCGCCGTCGCGCTGACGAACGCCGCAAGAGCGACGTCGGCGACGCCAAGCTCCTCACGGCGTCCTTCAAGATAGACGCGGAAGCGGGCGTGCGCCTCCCGATTGACCGCATCGACCTGGTCGAGCTGCCCCGACCGGGACCTGCTCGGTGACCACGCGGTGCAGTTGCGGATCGACGCGGTGCGCCTCGATGGTGACGGCGACGAGCCGCCGGACGGCGTCCGCGACCGGCATCGCGTCGATCCAGGCTAGCGCGTCCTCGACAACTCGCATGACGTCGCGGTGGCGACGCTCAGACCGCTCGCACTTTCACGTCATCTGTGAACGCGCGAAAAATGCGAACGCCACTATCGTAATCTACCTTTTCGGCGCCTTCGAGCCAGATGAATGCGGGCTCATCGCAATTCTTCGAGCCGCAGACCAAGGCGCTATCGGGGAAGCCAACAGGCTTAATGGCTGCTACGTATTCCCGCGTTCGGCCGTGAGGGGCGTGAGCCCGGCAGCGCATGATTGCCATGTTGGTCTCCAAACCTTGTCATCTAGCACGTTTATCGCGACGCAAATGATGGAGGAAATGTGGCTGTAGAAGATGACCCCAAATTCGCCGAATGGCAGAGGGCGCAAAAGCACCTCATCTTGGTGCGCGAAGCTCTTCGGCGCGGCGACGCAAAGCAGCAAGAGGTCGACAGAGTTCAGGCGGAGTATGATCGGCTCAGCCGCGAAATCGATCTGACCTGAGCCACTGGAGACAGAGGTCACTGCACACATGTGCCTCTGCAGCCGCGTTGCAGGGCTGCGGTCGAGTGCCGGCTATTTGTTGCGAATATGCTCGAGACCCTTGATCGCGCCCGGCTTCTGGCTGGGTTGCGAGGCATTTGTCTTCGGCTTCTCAGCTTTCGGTTTGCGAACCTCTCGGTTCGATCTCTTTTGTCCTTTGGCCATGATCTTCTTTCCAGTTGTGAGTCTTTCGGGCTCGGCTCGTGATCCTGCCGCGCACAGGGCTACTTGCTTGTGAACTCGCCTGGCTTCGCTCCGAAGTGCTCCGACGCATACCTGCGCGCAGCCACAGAAGAACTGAAAGTCTGTTCAACCAATGTTCGAAGAATCCAGGGGTATCCTTGGCTGTTGTGCCGGACCTCGCGCAGCGTCAGCCGCACTTGCCCATGCTCGTCCTTGGTAATCAGAAATGGCTTCATTGGCGGCGTTGGCATGAATTTCCTTTCGGCGGGTGGCTTCGCACCCTCGCTGATGTCTCAAAGGCGCTTCGTCTCAGTTTTGTCCGCTCTTTCACCGAGCATCCTTCGGTTCCGGCGCCGTGCATCCGCGACGAAGGCCCATCCAAGCATCAGGACGAGCAACAAGATGAAGATGGCGAACGGCACGTCGATCATGGCCGCTCTTCAGTGTGCAGCTGGACGGAGGCGGTAGCCGCGCGCTGCTGCAAGGCGATCACCGCTGCACGGCACGAGCCCTCGTTGGGATAACCACCGGCCTTGGCGAGGATAAGCCCCTCGCTCGTCACCAGACGCCAATGCCAGTCCCCGCCCGTGAATTGGGTCGAGCTAATAGGTTGCTTATGGGCGCGAGAGATCTCGAAATGGCATTGGCTATCGCCCCGAGGGTCGAGCTGGTCCTCACGCGGTGATGAGCCCAGGTCGTTCGAGGCAATCTCGTTTCGAAATGTGTCGTTGACTTGCGGTTGTCCGGCCATGACCCGGCAGCTTGCGCGGGCGTTGTCCGCTCGTGGCGAGTCACTCTTCATTGCACACGGCCTTGCACGATCCTGCGCCGTAATCCTCGCCATCGATCGAAGGACTCCGGGTTGATGCCTCATGCTCGGCCTCCCATCGCGCGCGGACGGCTTTCTCGGTTTCTGCCGCCCGGCGTTCCTGGCGCACGACCTCAGCTTTGGCACGGGCGATATGGATCTTGCGGACGTTGTCGGCGAGCATCCGAAAGACCGCCGCCGAGCGCATCTCACGATCGCGCACGTTGTCCAGATCAGCGCGCCCCGCAGCGGCCTCAGCCTCGTCAGCGCGGGCATCGTAGTAGTCGCTGGTCTGGGTCATCGGCAGTCCCCCGTGCATGGTGGAAGAAGGGCTTGCCCTCTCCCGCGAACGGAAGAGGGCGGGCGAGCGGCTCAGGCCGCGCGCGACAGGTTGACGGCGCTTTCCTTGCCGTTGCTGCCGCGTTCGACGTCGTAGTTGAGGCGCTGGTCCTTATCGAGCGTCTGCATGCCCGCCGCCTGGACGGCGGAGACGTGCACGAAGCTGTCGGACGAGCCGTCATCGGGCTGAATGAAGCCGTAGCCCTTGTCGATGTTGAAGAATTTAACGGTGCCAATCTTGGCCATGGGTGTTTCCTTTCAAGAAACGGATGGTGCCCGACCGCGACATTGCGGACGGGCCGTGCGTCAGGCCGTCAGATGAAAGGAAGTC
>DATJHD010000289.1:0-7212 GCA_035494275.1 Croceibacterium sp. | reverse complement strand
CGCATTGCCTGACTTGAAGAGCAGGGCCGATTGACCGGTCGCGGAACTGCCGGGCGGTTTGGACGAGGTCTTCGGATTTCATCCGTCCCCCGACGGAACCGGCACCGGCGCGAGCGCCGGGCGACATAGCAGCGCTGCCTCACGGCTCGCGTGCGAAAGACGTCAGGCGTCAAGTTCTTCGCTTCGGTGAAGACCACACGCCGGTGAGAGTGGGGTCGGCCGCAAGGCCGGCCCCATTTCCGTTTTTGTCCCGGGCACACCGTTGTCCCGATCTTGGACTCGGGCGGGACCGGTTCCACGACTCACGGCGAGTCGAGCCTCAAATGGGGCCGAACGAAGGCAGCGGGGTTCCTTTCCTTGCAATTTAGCGGCTAGCCCGAACCCGTCATGGACGGGAACAACACCATGAGGCTGCGCGCGCTGCTAGCTGCAGCGGTCGTTCTGGGTCTCGGCGGGGCGATTGCGCCTGGATACGCCAAGGACGCGGCGCCGATCGACGGCGCAGCGGCGCCCGTCGCCGACCTCACCGAGCCTGCCGCTCCGACCGACGACAGCGCGTCCGGCCTCGCTGCGACCGGCGCCGCCGTGGACCAAGGTATCGCCGACAGCGACAACGACGAGAACAGCGCGTGGGAGCCGATCAGCGGCGGCATGGCCAGCTGGTATGGCGCCGAGCTCGCTGGACATCGCACTGCCAGCGGCGAGCGCTTCAACCCCAATGAGCTGACCGCCGCGCACCGCACCCTGCCCCTCGGCAGCCTTGTGCGGGTGACCTATCACGGCCACAGCGTCGTCGTGCGGATCAACGACCGCGGGCCGTTTGCCGGCCATCGCGTGATCGATCTGTCCCGCGCCGCCGCCGAGCAGATCGGCCTGCGCCGCGCCGGCAGCGGCCAGGTCACGCTCGCCGTCGAGGACGACGGCGACAGCGCCAGCGCTCAGTAAGCCCTTTTCCTATTTCTTCGAGAGCTGGGCGCGGATCGCGCCCTTGGGATACTGCGTCGTGTGCACATTGACGTAGAACCCGGCCGGATTGGCGAGAATCTCGCTCACCAGCGCCGGGGCGACGGGGGCGCAAGTGTCGGCGATGTCGTGCACCGGGTTCGCCAGCGGGACGACGACCGGGCCGGCGGTCTGCGCATCGCCGCGGTGGATGTGCGCCATGGTCGGGCTCGCAAGGCTGCCGACGCCAAGAGTGTAGCACACCTGGCCCTTGGCGGCGTCGAACCAGCCGGAGAATTCGCCGTTACCGTTGGGGTCACCCGGCCCGGGCACTTCTGCCTTGCCGTCGAGCGTGGCGACGAGCGGCGTGCCGGTGTGGGTCGGCGCCGCTCCCCCGCCAGCGGTGGTCGTGCAGGCGGCGGTCAGGACGGTCAGGGAAACCACGGCGGTGATCGGCTTCATGGCGGACTCTCCTCATGTGAGACGCGAGAAGAACGCGAAAAGGCGCCCCGCGGTTCCGGCGAGTCGGGCACGCGAATGAGGGGGAGGACTCGCACGGCCTCCCCCTCTCTCGCCTTGGTGCAGGGCGGATCGTCGGATCGCCGAGAGGACTGGGCCCGGCCGTCCGCCAACTCGCCACCGCGTCGGCCGGTGGAGACACCGGCCTGTTCCGCGCGTGCCGGGCATCGGGGGTTCGGCCGTGGCACGCATCTGAGCGAGTCCCGAGCCCCGTCCCGCGTTTCCGACGAATCGGCGAACCGTGCCGGGCACGCGGGCGACGGAGGAACCCGCCAATGTGGGTTAGTTAATCGTGCCCCTCGTCCAGCGCGCCCGGGACAGGCCTAGCCGTACGTCTGCGCCACCAGCGGCGCGCTGGCGGCGCCTTGCGGGTAGGCCGCGTTGTCGATCTTCACGACGTAGTTGCCCGGGCTCGCCAGGAGCGCCTTCGCCACGTCCGCGCCGATCGAAGCGCAAGTCCCGCTCGCGCCGTCGACCGGCGTTTCGAGGTTGACCACCTGCTGGCCCTTGTCGGTGACGATCCGCGCGCCCGTCACGCCGTCGATCCCGGCCACGTTGAGCAGGTAACATAGCTGCCCCGCGGCGGGGTCGACGACACCGGTGAAGTTCGCATTCCGACCAGCGAAGCTGGCGGTGACCGCCGGCTGCGGGCTGTATGGCTGCGGCGCCCGGCGCGGCGGCCCGGGCGGCGGCGCGTTGGGCCGCTGGGCCTGCTGCGGCGGCGCGGCCTGGCCCTGTGGCGCGTTCTGCTGCGCGGCGGCCGGAGCGGCAAGCGCCAGCGCGCCGATCGCGCAGGCGGCGGTCTTCAGCATCGAGTGCATTGTCGATCCCCTTCCCTGTTTCATCATCAGCCGATCGCCACGCCGAGCGCGGACGTCAGCGCCCCGCTCGCAGCGACGCCGTTCGGATAGGCCGCGCTGTCGAGCGCAACGTAATAGTTGCCGGGCTTGTCGGCGAGCATCTTGGCGAGGCCCTTGTCGACGTTCGCGCAGGCCCCGCTGGTGCCGCCCGCGCCCGGCGCCTGCAGCGCCACCACCGGGGCGTGGCTCTTGGCGTCGCGGATCGAAGCGCCGGTGACGTTCTGCGCCCCGGCGGCGAAGATCATGTAGCACAGCTGGCCGGTGTCGGTGTTGTCGACCGCGGAGAACGACCCCGTCCCGCCGAGCCCGAGATCGGCGCCGAGCACCGGATAGGGCCGCCATGGGGGCGGAGGCGGCGTCTGCGCAAAGGCCGGCGCGGCCAGCGTCGCGATCCCGAGAGCAATGGCGGCGAACCTGACTGAGCTGTGCATCGATGGGACTCCCTCTTTCTCGTTTTTCTCCAGTCGAACAAGGCGTTGAAACGGTGTTTGATTCCGTCAAGTGGAGTGTTCCTCATTGCGGGCGCCGCCGTCAAGGGCGGTGCCCGCCAGCCGCGGCGAGGAGGCGGGCCCCACGCCAGCTCGTCACGGTTCTTGCTCGCCTTGCGCATCGCAAGTTCGAGGGAGAATGCGCGCCGCTTCCCGCGCCCGCGCCCGTGCACGGAACGATAGCAGAAACCGATCCCGTTATGCGCAAAGGGAGGCAGTTGGAAAACGAAAGAATATCGCGCCCGACCCTGCGACGTCGCGCGCGGACGCTAGTCGCGCCCGGGGCGATCCTCCGGACCGATTCCGTCCCACAGCCGCCGGCGCCGCCTTTCGTAGCGCAGCGTGATCCGGCGGCAAATCCACTCGCCGGCAAACCAGGTGGCGACCAGCAAGGCGATGGCGATGATTAAGCTGACGAGGAGAAAGGCGGACACTGTTGGCTCCCATGGCAAAGGCGGGAGCACGTCCGAGGCGTCTCTCTGTCGCTAAGAACCCAGGTACAGGTCAGCGATGACGGCTTTGTACACATGTTCGATGCATTCGCCTAACGATATCGGCCGCGCGCCGATGACGACGGGTTACCTCGGCGCGGTTGCTGCCTTTCGGCGCGCGGGCCTACTTTTGCTCGGTCACCTCCGGCCCGCTCTCCCCTTGCGCCGAAGCCTCGCCGCCCTTCGTTTCGGTGTCCGCTTCCCGGCGATAGGCCGCGGCCTCGCGCGAGGCGGCCGAACTGTCGGCGGCGACCAGTGTCGCGTCTCCTGCGCGGGCGCCTTGCGGATCGCCGGGCGAATAGGGCCTGTCGAGCTTGGTGGCGGCGGGTAGGCTCTCCCATGCCGGGGCGGAGTGATGCGCCGCCGTCGCCTCGCTCGTCGCCGCGGCCGACCGTGCCTCGGCGCTCGCCGGAGCGGCTGCGGTTGCAGGAGTGGGGCTGAAGATGGCACAGAACGCGAGCGTGAGCAGCGGCTGACACATGGGGCACCCCCTCGGTGCTTTCCCGAGCGCGGCCCTGGGCAGAGTGTCTGCCTCGGCGTGACCGGTGTCAAACGATTACCGGCCGGTTCCTTCCCGGCAGGGGGGGAACTAGCCGTTGGCGCTCAGCGAAAAAGCCAGGATGAACGGCACGACGACGAAGACGATCGCTGCCGGCATCAGCCACTTGTGGACGCTTTGCATGACCCAAACCCCACTCGATAGGTGGCATCGTGCGCTGCGAGGGTAAGGATTTGGTTTAGATCGGGTCACCCTCGGGACGGGACCGCGGCAAGCATCGCAGTCGGGTGACGGAGGGGAAACCAGGCTCGGCGAAGCGCCTGCAGCGGCTCCCCATACCACGCTTCGCTCGGTCCCTCTCCCCGGCACAGGGCATGAACTCGATCGCCCGGCGCCCGGGGGCCGACCGCACGCGATCGAGGCGTCCCGCAAGCGGACCACCGATGAGCGCGAATGGTCTTAATGTCCGGATCGGCCCGCGACACCCGCTTGATCAAGGCCCCACGCGATCCGCTCGCCGCACAAGCGGCAGAGGTACTAGATGAGCAGATTCGGGTCGCGGCGGGGGAACATGGCGCTAGCCCTTCTCTTTCCTGCCTTCGCCCCAATCCTCGCCCGCATGGACCAGGCGCAAGATTTCCACCTCGTCGCCGCTGACGCGATAGGCAATGATCGTTCGCCGCGTATAGGGCGTCGTCCGCAGACCGGGCTCGAGATCGTCGCGCGGGGTGCCGCGCTCGGGAAACTCGGCGAGTTTCGCAGCATGCGCCTCGATGCGGCTGGAGTAGGCGAAGGCGATGTCTGGCTCCGCGCGCACGGCGATCCAGTCGTAGAGGGCGATGAGGTCGGCGCGCGCGGCGGGGCGCCAGACTACGGCGTAGCGCTTCACGCGTTGTCGGATTTGGAGCTGCCCCTGGTGTGATGCGCGCGCAATGCGGCAAACACGTCCGCCTGCGGGATCGACGGCGCGGGATCGGCAAGCGCTTCCTGAACGCGCGCCTTGAGGACCGCGTCGAGCACCTCCTCCTCCCGCTCAAGCGCCCGCAGCCCCGCGCGAACAACCTCGCTGAGCGAGCCGTAGCGCCCCGAGTCGACCAACTCACGTGCCATGTCAGTGAGCGGACCGAGGGTGACGGTGACGGGCCTGGCGGAGCGGGTGGGCATTGACGAATTATATGACAGTGTCATAGCGAGCGCAAGCAGAAGGAGCGCTGAGTCTAGTGCGATGTCACTGCGACGGAACCGCTTAAGTCAGGGATCGCGCTAGTTGTGCCGGCGGAGCCGGCGGGTGAATTGCTGATCACTGAGCCTACTCTGCCGCCTCCCGCGCCCTCTCCAGCATCGGCTTCAGGTACTGCCCGGTAAAGCTCCGCCCGTTTGCTGCGACCTGCTCCGGCGTTCCCTCGGCGACGATCTCGCCGCCCCGCACGCCGCCTTCCGGGCCGAGGTCGATGATCCAGTCGGCGGTCTTGATGACATCGAGGTTGTGCTCGATGACGACGACCGAATTACCCTGGTCGACGAGGCGCTGGAGGACTTCGAGGAGCTTCCTCACGTCCTCGAAGTGCAGGCCTGTGGTGGGCTCGTCGAGAATGTAGAGCGTCTGCCCGGTTGAGCGGCGGCTGAGTTCTTTCGCCAGCTTCACCCGCTGGGCCTCGCCGCCCGAGAGGGTGGTCGCCTGCTGGCCGACCTTGACGTAGCCGAGGCCGACCTCGTTCAGCATGTGCATCTTGTCGCGGATCGGCGGGACGGCCTTGAAGAATTCCTCCGCGTCCTCGATCGTCATGTCGAGCACGTCGGCGATGCTGAGGCCCTTGAACTTCACCTCCAGCGTCTCACGGTTGTAGCGCCGGCCGTGGCATTCCTCGCAAGTAACGTAGACGTCGGGCAGGAAGTGCATCTCGATCTTGATCAGCCCGTCGCCCTGGCACGCCTCGCACCGGCCGCCCTTGACGTTGAAGCTGAAGCGCCCGGCCTTGTAGCCGCGCGCCTGCGCCTCCGGCAGGCCGGCGAACCAGTCGCGAATCTGGGTGAAGGCGCCGGTGTAGGTCGCCGGGTTGGAGCGCGGGGTGCGGCCGATCGGCGACTGATCGATCTCGATCACCTTGTCGCACAGCTCGAGGCCCGTGACCTTGTCGTGCGGGCCGGCGATCACCCGCGCGCCGTTCAAGCTGCGCGCGGCCGAGGGATAGAGCGTGTCGACCACCAGGCTCGACTTGCCGGAGCCGGAGACGCCGGTGATGCAAGTGAAGGTGCCGAGCGGGAACGCGGCGGTCACGTTCCTGAGGTTGTTGGCCCGTGCGCCGTGGACGGTGACCGCGTGGCCGTTGCCCTTGCGGCGCGCGCGCGGGACTTCGATCTCGCGGCGGCCGGTGAGGTAATCGGCAGTGAGGCTTTCCGTGCACCCGAGAATTTCGCTGAGCGGGCCCTGGCACACCACCTCGCCGCCGTGGACGCCGGCCCCGGGGCCGAGGTCGACGATGTGGTCGGCGCTGCGGATCGCGTCCTCGTCGTGCTCGACGACGATCACCGTGTTGCCGAGGTCGCGCAGGCGCTTGAGTGTTTCGAGCAGCCGGTCGTTGTCGCGCTGGTGGAGGCCGATGCTCGGCTCGTCGAGCACGTAGAGCACGCCCGAAAGGCCGCTGCCAATCTGGCTGGCGAGGCGGATGCGCTGGCTCTCGCCGCCCGACAGCGTTCCGCTGGTGCGGTCAAGGTTCAGGTAATCGAGCCCGACGTTGTCGAGGAAACCCAGGCGCTCGTTGATCTCCTTCAAGATCGCGCGGGCAATCTGGTTCTGGGTGTCGTTGAGCTTGTCGGGCAGCGCGGCGAACCAGGCCTTGGCGTCGCTCACGCTCATTTTCGTCGGCGTGGCGATGTCGGTCATCGCCACCTTCACCGCCAGCGCCTTCTCGTTGAGCCGCTTGCCGCCGCAGGTCTCGCACGGCTGCGCGGTCTGGAACTTCGACAGCTCCTCACGCATCCACGCGCTGTCGGTCTGCAGCATGCGGCGGTTGAGGTTGCCGATCACGCCCTCGAACGCCTTGCGCACCGTATATTCCTTGCGCCCGTCCTTGAAGGTCAGCGGCACCGCGCGCCCCTGCGTACCGAACAGGATGACCTCGCGGTGCTCGGGGGCAAGGTCATCCCACCGCGTATCGAGGTCGAAATCGTATTCCTTCGCCAGGCTGGCGAGGACCTGCATGTAGTACGGACTCGGCGGGTTCGACTTGGCCCACGGCACGACCGCGCCCTGCTTCAGGCTGAGGTGTTCGTTGGGCACCACCAGCTGCGGGTCGAACAGCAGCTTCTCGCCGAGGCCGTCGCACGCCGGGCAGGCGCCCTGCGGGGCGTTGAAGCTGAACAGCCGCGGCTCGACTTCCTCGATGGTGAATCCGGAGACCGGGCAGGCGAAC
>DATJHD010000288.1:0-3221 GCA_035494275.1 Croceibacterium sp. | reverse complement strand
CAGGGGAGGGGTCGGGGGTGGGGCATGACGAGGCCGCACAGCCCCCTCCCCAACCCCTCCCCTGAAGGGGCGGGGCTAGCCTTGGTTGGGTTCCAGCACGGTCCGTCCGCCCATGTACGGCCACAGCGCGGGCGGCAGCGTGACCGAACCGTCGGCCTGCTGGCCGTTCTCGAGCACCGCCACCAGCGTGCGCCCGACGGCGAGGCCCGAGCCGTTGAGCGTGTGGACGAACTCGGTCCCCTTGCGGCCTTCGGGCCGGTAGCGCGCGTTCATCCGCCGCGCCTGGAAATCGCCGCACCAGCTGACCGAGCTGATCTCGCGATAGGCGGCCTGGCCGGGCAGCCAGACCTCGAGATCGAACGTCTTCTTCGCGCCGAAGCCCATGTCACCGGTGCACAGCAGCATCTTGCGATAGGGCAGGTCGAGAGCCTGCAGGACGGCCTCGGCGCTGGCCGTCATGTGCTCGTGCTCGGCCTGCCAGTCGTCCGGTCGGCAGATCGTGACCAGCTCGACCTTGGAGAACTGGTGCTGCCGGATGTAGCCGCGCGTGTCTTTGCCCGCGGCGCCCGCCTCGGAGCGGAAACATGGGGTGAGGGCGGTCAGCCGGATGGGCTGCGACAAGTCGTCGATGATCTTCTCGCGCACCGAGTTGGTCAGGCTGACTTCGGAGGTGGGGATGAGCCAGCGGCCGTCGGTGGTCTCGAATTGCTGGTCGGCGAACTTCGGCAACTGCCCGGTGCCGAACAGGGCCTCGGAGGTGACCAGCAGCGGCGGCACGCATTCGACATAACCGTTCCGCTGGGTCTGCAGGTCGAGCATGAACTGCCCGATCGCACGTTCAAGCCGGGCCATCTGCCCCCGCAGGAACGCGAAGCGAGCGCCGGACATGGCCACCGCGGTATCGAACTCCAGTCCGAGCGGCGGGCCAAGATCGGCGTGCTCTTGCGGGGAAAATTCGAAGTTGCGCTGCTGGCCCCAGCGGGAGACTTCGAGATTGCCGCTTTCATCAGGGCCATGAGGAACGCTCTGGTCGGGAAGGTTGGGCAAAGCGGCGAGAAGGCCGTCCAGCTCCGCGCCGAGTTGGCGCTCCTCGTCCTCCAGATCGGGCAAGGCCGTCTTCAGCTCGGCCACCTCGGCCTTGAGCGCGTCTGCGGTCGCGGCTTCGCCCTTGGCCATCGCCTGGCCGATGGCCTTGGAGGCCTCGTTGCGTCGGTTCTGCGTTTCCTGCAGCCGCGTCGTCACACGCCGGCGACGTTCGTCCAACTCGAGCACGCGTCGGGCGGCCGGATCGGCGCCGCGCGTGGCAAGGCCGGCATCGAAGGCTTCCGGGTTGTCGCGGATGAAGCGCAGGTCGTGCATGGGCGCGCGCTATGCCTGCAGGCCACGCGAATTGTCCAGTGGGCACGCGGACCGGGGAACCGGACTTGTCCCTATGCGTCTGATTTGCAATGTGGTCCTCGGGCCACGCGATCATCCGCCGCCAAGCGAAGGACATGCCCGAGACGACCCATTCCCCTCCACGGCGAACGCGCTTTATCGATCTTATTGATGGGGGCATTCGGCTGGCACGCAAAGCCGGCCTGGCCACTCCACCGCAACTCGAGCGCGACGCCCTCATGGCGAAGGCAGTCGAATACACCGGGCTGGGCGATTTCGGCGACCCCTGGTTCATCGAGCCTTTCGACACGCTGCTCGAAGCCATTCGTGCCGAAGCGCGGCTCAATGCCGCCGGCCAACTGGCGGCAACAAAGCAGTTCGAGAAAGTGCTGCACGACAGGTTGTGGGCCGAGCAATGGTTCTCCCGCCACCCGGAAATTCTTGCCCGCCCGCTGCCTCATCCGGTGGTGATCGTCGGCCCGATGCGCTCGGGCACCACACGCTTGCATCGGTTGTTGTCGGGCGACGACCGTTTCACGCACATGCGCAGCTTCGAAACGATCAGCCCCGTGCCGCGCCCCGGATTCGAGCGCGGCGGGTTCGATTCGCGCGTGGTGCTGGCCGCGCGCCTCACGCGGATCGCCAAGCTGGCCAATCCTCACACCTTGGCCATCCACCCGACCGGGCCGTTCGAGCCGGAAGAGGAACTGGGCCTGTTCTGCAACAGCTTCTGGGGCCTCAAGCATCCATCGCAGTGGTGGGTGCCGTCGTACACCCGTTGGAGCGAAACCCACGACGCGACCGGCGCCTACGAGCAGATGGCGCGGTTGCTGAAGCTGGTCGGCTGGGCTCAGCAGGCCTCGAGCTTGCGGCCGTGGGTGCTCAAGACGGCGCAGCACATGCTGAACCTGCCCGCCTTGCTTAAGGTTTTCCCCGACGCGCGGCTGATCTTCACCCACCGCGATCCACGCTCGGTGGTCGGTAGCTCCGCGTCGCTGGCCTGGAACCAGATCATCATCCACTCCGATCATGCCGACCCCAAGCCGATCGGCACGGAAGCGCTGCGCAGCACGCGGGTGCAGATCGAGCGCATGCGGGCCGCCCGCAGGTCGATTTCGCGACGGCGCTATATCGATGTGCATTTCGAGGAGATGGAGCGGGATTGGCGCGCGGCCATGCGGCGGGTCTACGAGTTCCTCGATTTCGACATCGCGCCCGCCTGGCCGGCGATGGAGGACTACCAGCGGCGAACCCATTCGCAGCACCGCCGGCCGCACCGCTACAGCCTCGAGGCATTCGGACTGACCCCCGGGCGCGTACTCGAAGAGCTCGGCGATTACATGCGCGCCTACGAGATCGCGTCGGACACAAGGCGCACGGCTGCTCTCGGGTGAGGCTGAACAGCCCTTCGTCGACGCTTGCCGGTTTCAACGCAAGGCCATCGACTCGCCTGTAACCCCGCGAGCAGGCGAACGGCCGTCATGGCGCCTTCCGGGCCTCTTGATGGGTATCGCCGGAAGCCGTGGCAAACTTCATCAGCCTTGCGTGCGGTACGGGCCGCATCGATGAAGCACACGGCTGGGCACTTGAGATGTGCAAGAAAAATCATGTAGTTGTTGCTGAGGTGGCAAATTTTCAGGGGGCTACGTGACGCAAGGGGCGCAAGAAACCGATCGGAGGACCGTTGCCGGCAGCGGTGCCGCCCGGTGACCGCGAGTTCCGGCCTCGTCGACCCCGACGAGGTTCGATATCGCAACGAATTCGCGTCCGTGCGAAGCGCGCTCGACGCCCGGCCCAAGCTCGTGGTCGATCTCGACCTCGAAGTGCTGTGGTGCTGCGAACAC
>DATJHD010000287.1:0-12661 GCA_035494275.1 Croceibacterium sp. | reverse complement strand
GCGAGACCATGCTGGTGATCAATCCCAGCGAATGCATCGACTGCGGGGTGTGCGAGCCGGAATGCCCGGCCGAGGCGATCCTGCCCGACACCGAAGGCGGCCTCGAGCAATGGCTCGAGCTCAACAACAAGTACTCCGCCGAGTGGCCGAACATCACCGAGAAGAAGGACCCCCCGGCCGACGCCGACGATCACAAGGGCGAGGAAGGCAAGTTCGACAAGTACTTCTCGCCGGAGCCCGGCGCAGGCGATTGACGCTTGCCTGGCGGCGCGCGAACCGATCAAAGTTAACGGCGGGCGCCCGCCCCTTCCCGAGGGGGTGGCAATTTTGTTGCGAATCTGCTACATATATGTGGAACTGCCGCGGGTGAGCCCTCCGCCGGCAGCGGATTGAGTTAGCAGGAGCCCCCAAAACGTCCTCGTAATCCAGGAGGGGTCGCCCGATCGGGTCGTGCGGCCACGGATATGCTGGCGCTCGGGTATGCTGCTGTCGCAGAAAGGAAAATTGAATGGCTGCGAATGCGCCCGCCTTCGATGTCGGCGATTATGTCGTTTACCCAAAGCACGGTGTCGGCCGTGTGATCGAGCTGCAAAAAGAGGAAATCGCCGGAATGCAGCTCGAGCTTTACGTCCTTCGTTTCGAGAAGGAGCGCATGACGCTCCGCGTGCCCGTCAACAAGGTCGAGTCGATCGGCATGCGCAAGCTTTCCAGCGACAAGACGCTCAAGGAAGCGATGGAAACGCTCAAGGGCAAGCCGCGGGTCAAGCGCACGATGTGGTCGCGCCGCGCCCAGGAGTACGAGGCCAAGATCAACTCGGGCGACCTCGTGTCGATTGCCGAAGTGACGCGCGACCTGTTCCGCCCGGAAGACCAGCCGGAGCAGAGCTATTCCGAACGGCAGATCTTCGAAGCAGCATCGAGCCGCCTCGCCCGCGAACTCGCGGCGATGGAAAAGACCGACGAGCCGACCGCGCTCGAGAAGATCCTCGGCGTGCTACGCAAGCATGCGCCGCAGTATTACGAGAGCACGACCGAAGACGCCTGAGCGATCCGGCCGTCGGGCCATTTCGGGGGCCGCCCGGGCGACCGGGCGGCCTTTTTCATCGTCGTCCCTTGTCGGCGCGGGTTGGGCGTTGGTCGAGCCATCTTTTCCGATGCCGGGCCGATGCGCTACATATGTAGCGTAGCGCATCGGAAGGAGGCACTTGTGACGGCCCTTAGACGTTGGTTCGGCGGCTTCGTTGTGGCGAGTTGTGCCAGCGCCGCCATTGTGACCCAGGCACTTCATGCGCAGGCGCCTCTGGCAACGCGAAGCTACCAGGTGACTTCGTTCGACAAGATCGCCGCGGCGGGGCCCAACCGCGTCATCGTCCACGTCGGCGGGCGCCCCGCCGTCACCGCCGAGGGTCCGAATGAGACGCTCGACCGGATGGAAGTCGTCGTCGAGCGCGACGAACTGCAGATTCGGCCGAGGCGCGAGCCAGCGGGGTTCGGCCGGGAGCGGATGGAGCCGGCGACGTTCACCGTGACGGTGCCGCGCCTTGTTGCGGCATCGCTCGCCGGCTCGGGCGACATGCGCGTCGACAGGACCGACGCCGACCGGTTCAGCGCATCGGTCGCCGGATCCGGCCACCTCGAGATCGGCGCCCTGCGGGTGAACCGGGTGACCCTCGGCATGGCGGGCTCCGGAACCCTGACCGCGCGCGGGAGCGCAGGCGAGGCTTCTGTCTCCGTCGCCGGATCAGGGACCCTCGACGCGCGCGGCGTCAGCAGCCGCACCGCTTCGGTCACCGTTGCCGGATCGGGCCACGCCGAGCTGAGTGCGCAGGGCACGGCCCATGTTTCGGTCGTGGGCAGCGGCAACGCCGAAATCTTTGGACGGGCGCACTGCACCCTCACGCGGATCGGCTCCGGCCGCGCGCGCTGCAATGCCTGACTCGCTCTGCGAACCCCTTACCGGCGCCGACAAACGCGATTGAGCATCTCCTCTCGTTCGTGTATTAGTGCGATAATACACGAACGAGAGGAGCCCCGCTCATGGGTTTCAAGCACATGCTCAAGGCGATCGCGCCCGTTGTCGCGCTGGCGATCGCGGGCAGCCTCGCCGGCTGCGGCGATTCGGATGTCAAGCTCAACGGCAAGGAAGGGGTGCCTCTGTCCGAGCTCGATTTGTCCGGCGAGGCGCCAAGCGAAGTGGTCCTCCTGGGCCCCGACAAGGTCGACATCCGCGATGGCGAAAAGCTCGCGATCGAGGTCGAGGGCGCCGACGAGGCCAGGGAGCGGATGCGCTTCGTGCTCGACGACGGCTCGCTCGGCATCCTGCGCGACAAGTCGCACTGGAACGACAGCGGCACGGCCACGGTGATCGTGACGATGCCGGCGGCGGCCAAGCTGACCCTCGCCGGCTCGGGCGAAATGAGAGCCGCATCCGTCTCGGACCGGCCGGAGATCAACGTCCTCGGCTCGGGCAAGCTGGACCTGCCCAGCGTCGCGGCGGCAAGGATCGAGGTGAACCTCGCCGGATCGGGCACGCTGACCGCGGCCGGGTCGGCCGACAGCCTCGAGCTCAATGTGATGGGCAGCGGCAACGCCAGGATGGACGCTCTCAAGGCCGCCAAGGCAAGCGTCAACGTCGCCGGTTCGGGTAATGCCACCTTCGCTTCGGACGGGGAAGTCGATGCCAACATCATGGGCTCGGGCAACGTGACCGTACGCGGACGCGCGAGGTGCAAGGTCAAGACCATGGGCTCGGGCCACCTGGTTTGCGAGGACGGCGGCGAGGATGTCGGCAAGGCCGCCTGATTCGGTTGCGCCGAACCCATCGATAGCGGGGCTGGGATCGCCGGCAGCGGCGACGTGAACCGCCGACCTGACATCTGCACCGACAGGTTCACCCGCGCGCAATCTCCCGCTGGCTATCGGTCAGGCGAGGAGTGCGGCCGATGCGATCTTTCCTGCAACTGGCGATCATCGCGGCCTCGCTCGTGCTGCTGCAAGGCTGCCTTGCCAAGACGGCGTGGAATGTGGCCACGGCCCCGGTAAAGGTCGCCAGCAAGGGCGTCGACCTTGCCACCACGAGCCAGTCCGAAGCCGACGAGAAGCGCGGCCGCGCGCTGCGCAAGCGCGAGGCGAAGCTCGGCAGCCTCCAGCGTGACTACGCGAAGCAAAGCAAGGCCTGTGTCGGCGGCGACCAGCGATCGTGCGAAGCCGCACGCACCACCTACAACGAGATACAGCTCCTGCTGCCGACAGTCCCGGTCGAGCCTCAACGCTAGGCCGCGGCCCGGCGCAGACGATCGTTGATCGCCGCGCCGATACCCTCGGACGGGACCGGCGCCACGGCAATTCGCGGCCGCTTGGACGCGGCCGCCTCGTGCAGGCAGCGGTAGAGCCGCGCGGCGGCCTCGGCGAGGTCACCTGATGGTGACAGCGAGCAATCGCCGGCAATGCGGCCGAAGCCGATCAGGAACTCGCCCGCTTGTGCTGCGTCCGCGTCGAGCCGCACCGGCTTTCCCGGCGCGTAATGCCTTGCAAGCTGCCCCGGCGCTTCGATCCGCCCTGCCTCGACAGGCATGGCGTCTCCCAACAGCGCCGCCACGGCGGATTCGGGAATCGGTCCCGGACGAAGCAGTTGCCAGCCGCCCTGGCGCAAGGCGACGATGGTCGATTCGAGCCCGTTCTCGCTGGCACCGCCGTCGAGAATCGGTGGTGCCGCCGCGCCGAACGAGACCTGCACGTGCTCGGCGCTGGTCGGGCTCACTCCGCCGCTCCGATTGGCCGAGGGCGCCGCGAGGGGCAAGCCCAGACGGCCCAGCACGGCTCGCAGCAGCGGATGGGCCGGCATGCGAATCGCGATGGTCGCAAGGCCAGCCGTCACCGCCGGCGCGACCGATGCCTCTTTTCGCAAGGGCAGCACGAGCGTCAGGGGGCCGGGCCAGAAGCGCTCGGCCAGGAGAGCCGCCCGATCGTCGAACAGCGCCAGCCGTTCGGCTTGCGCGAGAGAGGCCACATGGACGATCAGCGGGTTGAAATCGGGTCGTCCCTTGGCGCGGTAGATTGCGGCCACCGCCGCCTCGCTGTCAGCGCGGCCGGCGAGGCCGTAGACCGTTTCCGTCGGCAGGGCCACCAGCCCGCCCGAGCGGAGGATTTCCGCCGTCTGGGCCAATCCGGATTCATCGCCAGCGAGGATCATGCGGCGGCGCTACACGCCTATGCGCCGGCGCGCTATCGCCTCGATGCGCCCGGGACGTGGAATCTCGCCGGGTCGGGC
Source organism: Croceibacterium sp. (assembly GCA_035494275.1). GTDB lineage: Bacteria > Pseudomonadota > Alphaproteobacteria > Sphingomonadales > Sphingomonadaceae > Croceibacterium_B. The sequence goes on along the minus strand of DATJHD010000287.1, from coordinate 8,391 downwards.
CTTGCGACTGGAGTCTCCCTCGGCGCCGGCACCTGCGGCAGCCACGAATAGGGGATGCGATAGGCGCGATAGACGGCGTTCGAGGCGCGCGGACCTTCGCCCGGAGGAGCGACGTACTCCCACACGATCCGCTTGTCGGCCGTGACCTCGAAGACCCGCCCCGTGGTGCCTTCGGCAATCAGCGTGTTGCCGTTCGGGAGCCGCTGGGCCGAGCTGATATTGAAGCTGTAGAAGGTGGGCGCGCTGTATGACCAGATGAGCTTCATCGATACCGGGTCTATCTCGAGCACGCGCGAGCCGGCCCGCTGGTAGATCGAATCGCCGTCCGGCGAAATCGGGCTCGGATCGCCGTAGCCGCTGGCGCCGCCGTTATCGAACAGCAGCAAGTCGCCCGCGCCGGGAAGGCCTTGCGGGATCATGGTCACATCGTGCTGGCCGATGATCTGGCCAATCGCCTTTGTCGCCGGCGACGCGGACGAATCGGGCCCGAGCCGCCAGACCAGCTTGCCGCTGCGGGCAACGATCGCGATCAGGCTGGCGGATCGGCTCGAGACGATGACGTTGCGCGGATCGAACCGCGGGTCGCCTGCGTCGAACCATCGGTTCGGCCCCACATAGGCGGCCGAATTCAGGTGCAACCAGTCAAACCCCCCTCGCTTGCCATTGCGCCTGATCGCGGCGCGAGCGGCGGGGGTGAATTGGAAATCGTCGATGTGGTCCCCGGCGCGCCACTGCCACGTGGCACGCCCCTGCGGATCGAGCTCGATCAGCCTGTCGTCATCGAGCGTGACCTGCGCGATCGCCGGATCGTCATGCGCCGAGTGGGTCAGCACGAGCCAAGTCGCGCCGGCGAGGCCGGGCGCGGATTGCGGCGAATAGGCACCGCCCGGGAAAGTGCTCAATTGCCAGTCGTGATGCTGGCGCGCGCCGGAGGCCGGCCTGTCGCCTCGCTCATTTGGCTCGGCACGGTCGAAGCGCCACAGCTCCCTGCCCTCGAAGTCCTGTGCAACGAGCGCACTCGCCTCGAGATGCTGGGGCATGGCATCGCCCTCGGGCGCGACCACGATCCCGCCGGGCAGGACGCGAGCCGGTCCGCCGGAAACGAGATCGAACCCCTCCCAACGCTTCACCACCCGGCCGTTCATGTCGATGACGATCACCGCCCTTATACCGAGCGGCGAGAGCACGGTGAAGCCGTTCCAGGTCCGCGCGGGCTCGTAGATCGTCGTGCCGGTCGGATAGACGGTCGGCGCCGAGGCGATCGGGCCCGCGCCGAACGCGGTCAAACACAGCGTCAGGGTGACGGCGCAGCGCCCAAGAAGTCGAGACGTCATAGGATTCCCCTGCCTGGCCCCAAAGGGACCTTGTAAGCCAAGGCTTGACGCGGGCAAGGCCGGCAGGCGAGGCACGGACCATGACGAACACAGACGATCCCCTTGGCCAAATCGCCGATGCGCTGCAGCGGCTGGCGCCGGCCGGGCAAGCCGCGACGGACTGGCTTTCGGCGCCGGCCTATCTTTGGACCGGCACCGAAGGACGCCCGATTGCTCGCATCGAAGCGCCCTCGCTCGCCCTTCTCAAGGGGATCGACCGGCAAAAGGCGACGGTGTCCGAGAACGTCGCCCGTCTCGCAGCCGGCCATGCGGCCCACGACATGCTGCTGTGGGGTGCGCGGGGCATGGGCAAGTCGGCCCTGGTTCGCGCGGCAATCCTGGCGGCGCAGGCGGCGGCGCCCGACAGGCTGGCCTTGGTCCAGGCAGGCACCGATTCGCTCGACACGCTGCCGCGCCTGTTCGCGCAACTGGGTGAGGTTGACCGCAACTTTCTGGTCTACATCGACGATCTCGGCTTTGCCGAGGGAGACACTCATGGCCCGCGCCACCTGCGAAGCTGGCTCGAAGGGGGAATCGAAGCGCGCCCGGCGAACGTGCGCCTGGCAGTCACCTCCAATCGCCGGGCCATCGTGCCGCGGCAAATGTCCGAGCAGGACGACCCGATCAACCCACGCGATGCGGTGGACGATCGGCTGGCGCTGGCCGACCGCTTCGGCCTCGCGCTCGGCTTCCACGCGTGTTCGCAGGACGACTATCTCGCCATCGTTCGCGGCTACGCCGAGGAATACGGCTTGGCGTGGGATGAGGCCGGCGCCCTCGAGTGGGCGCAACGACGAGGGGCGCGCTCAGGCCGCGTGGCGTGGCACTATGTCGTCGAGCTCGCCGGCCGCGCGGGCGTGCGGATCTAGCCGGTCACTGCCCGGCCGGCGTGTTTCGCGTCGACAGGCCTCCCGACTGCATCATCGCGCCCGGCTGCAGGTCGGCCGGGGGGTGCCTGAAGGCGTCGGCGGGATCGGCATTGAGCTCGCGCTGGGGCGGCAGGCTCTCTCCCGTGTTCGGTTGCGGCGCCGCGGCCGGCCTCGCCCCGGGTGCGCGAACGCGCCAGATGATACCCGCCGTGTCGTCACTGACCAGCAGCGCGCCGGTCCTGTCCCACGCCACCCAGGTCGGCCGTCCATGGGTCTTGCCATCGCCGTCGAGGAAGCTCTTCAGCACGGTGACCGGCTTGCCGGTCGGATTGCCCAGCTTGTCGAACGGGACATAGACGACGTCGTAGCCCGACGGCGGCTTGCGGTTCCAGGAGCCGTGGCGCGCGATAAAAGCGCCGTGGGCGAAGTTGTCGCCCATTGTCGTCCCGCCTTGCGTGAAGGCGAGGCCGAGGGCCGCGACATGCGGGCCGAGGGCGTATTCGGGCCTGCGGGTGTAGGAAGTGAGGAAGTTCGGCATCGGCGCATCGACCCGCTCGTCGACCTTGTCCTTCCAGTAGACCCACGGCCAGCCGTACTGGGCACCGATCGGTACGTTCGTCAGGTAGTCCGGCGGGAGATCGGAACCGAGCTGGTCGCGCTCGTTGACCGTCGTCCAGAGCTCGCCGCTCCAGGGGTTCCAGGCCAGCCCGTTGGGATTGCGCATGCCCCCGGCGTACTCGCGTGACCGGCCGGTCTTCAGGTCGATCTCGTAGATCGCCGCGCGCCCCTCCTCCTTGTCCATGCCGCCCTCGCCGATGTTCGAGGCAGAGCCGACCGTGACGTATAGCTTCGACTTGTCGGCGCTCAGCAGAAGATTGCGCATCCAGTGGTTGCCGCCGCCCGGCAGGTCCATGATCTTGGTGGGGGTACCGGAAAGCGTGGTTTCGCCCGGTGTGTAAGCGTAGCGAAGCACTGCGTCGGTGTTGGCGATGTAGAGCTTGCCGTCCGCCCAGGCGATGCCGCCCGGCGAGTGGAGGTCGCTGCGCAGGACCGCTTTCGTCTCGGCCACGCCGTCGCCGTTCGCATCGCGCAGCAGCACGAGCTTGTTGGGCGAAGGCACGTCCGCGCCCGCCTTGCGGAAGAGGAACCCGGCGACGAGATTGGTCAGCCAGCCCCCGGCGATGATCCGTTCCGGGGCGTTGCCTTCCGAAACCAGGAGATCGCCGTTGGGCAGAGGATACAGCACGCGGGGGTGCTCGAGGCCGCTGGCGAAGCGGGTCACCGTCAGACCGGGGGCCGCCGCGGGCGCGGCATTGGCGGCCCAGCCGACCGGCGTGGCCACTTCCACCGTCGGGATCGTCTGCGCGTTCGGCTGGGCGAGCTTGGGGTCGGTGCCGGCGACGTCGGCCACGGTGTATTCGGCGCTGTCGCCGCGCAGCACCCACCAGGCGGCCACGGCGAGGACGAGGATCACCACCACGAGCGTGATGCCGATTTTCTTGAGGATTGCCATCGGGCCTGAATAAGCGAGGCGCAAGCTTGCGGCAATGGCGAGCGCAGCGTAGCGCCCGGACTCGATGTACGCCTTCACCGCTGATCCCGCGCGGCCCAAGTCCGCGTTCTACGACGACCTCGTTCGCGCGGCCGATGCGCTTACCACGGGGGAAAGCGATGGCATCGCCAACATGGCGAACGTCGCCGCATTGATGTGGCAGCTAGTTCCCGACCTCAACTGGGCCGGATTCTATCGGGTGATCGACCGCGAGCTGGTGCTGGGTCCGTTCTGCGGCAAGCCGGCATGCATTCGTATTCCTTTGGGTCAAGGCGTCTGCGGCACGGCCGCTGCGAGCGGGGAGAGTCAGCTGGTACCCGATGTCCGGGCTTTCAACGGCCACATCGCCTGCGATGCGGACAGCCGTTCCGAGCTCGTGGTTCCCGTGAGGCGCGGCGGCACGATCATCGCGGTCATCGACCTCGACGCGCCGCGCGAGAACCGTTTCGACACCGACGACCTCGCCGGCATCGAGCGCCTGGCGCAAACGCTCGCCGACCGCCTTTGAGCGCCCCTAATCGGGACAGGCGCGGGTTAAGCTTTGGTGGCCTCCGAGCCGCCATGGTAGCTCGTGGCCACCAGGATTCGGTTGGGGGATAATCGAGGATCATGCGCCGTTACCTCGCTTACGCTTTCGCGGCTGCCCTAGCAGCAGCCATCAGCGCGTCCGCGGTGGCGCAGGACGCGCCGCCCGCACCGGACGCGGCGACCGTGACGCAAGGATGGGTCGATCCGCAGGCGCCATTCTACCCCTCGCCATTGCCGCCCCAGCAGGTCGATGCCGGCGCGCCGTTTGCGCGCCCGCTCCCGCCCGAAGCCCTGGCGCCCTATGCTTACCGATACACCGCGAACCCTTGCGGCTGCCCGGGCTACGCTTTCCCGGCGGTCTCGTGGGTCCCCGTGCCGATCCAGACCCGGTATCTCTATTCCGCGCCGATCCGTCACGAGAGCGAGGTGGTCGAAGAGAAGATCGTCGAGGAGCAGGTTGCCCCGCCGGTCCGGGCGCGGCCGAATCGCGCACCCGCTCGCTCGCCGAGGCACGCAAAATCCAAGGTCGTCCGCACGACCCGGTAGCTCGGCCCCTCAGGGCGAAAGCGCGGCCGGCGGACCGGCCATGAGCGACGATTCGGCGACCTGGCCCGGCCGCAGGCGAATGACGCCGAGATCGACGTCGCTCTTTTCCTCCGAAAGATCCGCGGTCTTGCCGGTGTCGCGGGCCGTCCCGAGCGCCCTGGCGCTGCCGGCCGAGAGCCTGACGCTGTACTGGCCGTAAGGCACTTGCTCGAACAGGAAGTAGCCGTCGTATTCGGTGAGCGTCGTCGCGGCGATCTTGCCGGACGGGTCGACGAGCTCGAGTTCGACGCCCGCCTTCGCGACATCTTCCGCCCCGTGCACCTCGCCCTCGACCTCGCCCGTCGGAGCTATCGCGATCTCGAGCTTGGCCGGCACGCCCGGCCGGGGCGTAATGACGATCGCCTTCCTGACCGGGACGAGGAAGGGATCGGGCAGGCTCGACTCGTCCACCCCTATGGCCACCTTCTCGTACGGGTTGAGGTCTTCGACCATCGCGTGGCCGTTCTTGTCGGTAGGTTCGGAAGAACCGTATTGACCCGCGGTGATGTTGACGCCGGCCAGCGGTTGCTCGCCCGGCGAGCGGACGCCGTCGCCGTTCTTGTCGACGAACACCGAGACCGCGGCCTCGCCCCGTTGCGCGAGCTTGGTATTGGAGAATCGCAGGCCGTCCCCGAACGGATCGCGGCTGAAGCTGAAAGTCACGCCGACATTGGCGCCGAGACCTCCCCGGCTGTCGGCGGTTGCGCCCACGTTGAGCGCCAGGCGGCGGAACTGCCTGAGATAGGCCGCCTCTACGGAGGTCAGGTTTTGCGTCGCGTCGTATCGGACATCGACGCGCAGATCGGAGCGCTCGGTGAGCGCCTTCTCGAGTGTCAGCTGGGCGCTATCGAGCCCCTTGTGCGGACCGCTCAGGCGATAACTGGCGTTCGCCCGCAAGGAGAGACCCAGCAGGCGCGTGTTGGCCAGCATCTCGAACCGCGTACCGCGGTCGTCCGTGGCCAGGTCCGGGCCGCTCTTTTTCGTGAGCGCCGCGGTGAACGAGATACGCGGGAGGATCAGCGATGCTCGCGCCAACCATTCGTTAACCCTTTGTCCGTCGGCGCGGACCGTCCGCTTGAATCCGACCGCGACCGGAAGGGTCACCCTTTTCCAACCGAAAATGTTCTCGATTTCAAGGTTTTGCTCCGAGCGCTCGCCATCGGGTATCTGTCCGCTGGAGAAGTCACCGTCGAGGAAGAAGGTCTCGGCGGTAATGTTCAGCTTGCCCATGCGCCCGAGCGCCGTGGCCCGGTACGCGCGCCCGGCCCCGAATTCCTGCGCCGCGGTGAGGTCGAGCACCATCGGCCCGAGCGCCCGCTGGACGTCAAGCTCCCCGTAGTTGCGTCGCCGACCCCGATAGAACAGTGACTCGGCCGTCGCCCCGACAACTGTGCGCTTGTCGAGACCATATTGGGTTCCAAACCCGTACTGCCAGCCACGGTCGAGCGATCCCGGCGGGTCATGGAAATTGACCAGGTCGTGATTGCGCTGGATGACCCCCGCCCAGTATTCGAGCCTGCCGGGCGCAACGGCACCGTAGCCCACCGGAATCGTCTGCTTCTCCCGCCTGACCTGCCCTTGCGGCCCGTAGAGAACGACTTCGAGGTCGTTGTTGCCGTAGACCAGATCGACATCGAATTCGTAGCGTCCATCGGACCGGTCGCTCTCAAACGCCAGCAGCTGCCCGTTGCGATAGAGCTCGGCGTCCCAGCCGATCGGCAACTCGCCGCGCAGGACCGTCTTGCCGAAGGTGTTCGAGCGGTTGAGCGGCCGGTTGCTCACGAAGGCGCCACGGCCGATGCCGCCGGCACCTGCGAGGTTTCCAGAATAGAGCTCGACGTCCCCGACCGCGGCCTGGGTGGCCTTGAGCGGGCCGAGCATATGGCCGTCCGGATCGTTGCGAAAGGCCCTGACGCGCAGCGTGTCAGGGGCGCCCGCGGCATCCGAAGCGAGGCGCGCATCGACGCTCGCCCCGGCGATCTCGCCGCTCGCGTAGACCTGATACCGGCCGCGCAAGGATGTCCCCTGGCCGCCCTCGCCCCTGACAAAGCCGAGTTCGACGATTGCGTCCACTGACGGCGTGCGCCAGGCGCGGTACGGCACGCTGGCCTGGGGCAGATCGGCGAGATTGAACGTCTTCTGGCCCTGAAGTCGCGCCGCACGACTTTTCCGCTCGATTGCCTCGATGAACGGCAGCGGGGTCTTGCTGTCGAGCTGAAGCACGGCCTCGAAGAGGTTCGGGGTAAGCGTGGCGCCCAGCCATCGCGCCAGGGTCCGGGTGTCGACGCACCAGCCTTCGGGAGTGTCGTAGATGTCGCCAGGTCGCAGGGCCTGCTCATTGTTCATGATTTGTACCGTATTTTTGTCGCGGTCGAGCGTGAATGTCTGGTCCTCGCGGAACAGCCAGCCAGTCGCGCGGCGCGACTTCTTGTCGAGCCGCACCGGCAGGTCGAGGGCGAGAATGACGTCGCCGAGGTCGACGCAGACGCCGCCGTCAGCGAGCTGGTAACCACGCAACTCATTGCGAAGGCGCAATGTTTTGACCTGAAGCTGGAGAATGACCTGGTCGTCCTGGGTCGGCGCCTTGACGGCATTCGCCTGCGCGGTGGCCGGCCCGGCCCACCCCAACGCCAGCAAGGCCGCCGCGGCAAGCGCAACGGCCCGGCGACCGAGGTGGCTGGTCCGCGACATGGCTGACCCTCGGGCTATCCCGTTCCCAGGCCCTAGCCGATCACCGTGTCGATCGAGGCGATCTCGGCGCCCCCGTTCTCGGAGGCTTCGCGGAACTCGATGTGGACCGGGCCCTTCATCGCCGCCTCCTGCTCCGCGCTGATCGGAAACGAAGCGTGGCGAACGTTGATCTCCGGATAGACCCCGACCCCGCGGACGACGAACACGGGATCCTTGGCACCTCGCGGAGAAACGAGGATATCGCCGTAAACCGATTCGGTGCCCGACCGCGTCATGTCGATCGCAAATTCGTCCCCTTTGGGCCCGTGCACGATATGCGGGTTGGCAAGGCCCGCCTTGACCGTCAGCTCGCCTTTGCGAACGATGATCGGCATTACGATCCCGTAGATGGGGATCAGGTTGATCGATATGCCGGTCGGGCTCGCCGGCGCATCGGCGACGGGATGGACCTTCGGCAGGGCCGCAAACGACATGTGCACCCGGTATTCGCCGTCGGGCAGGTCGGCTCCCGGACGAACGCTGATCCTGATCGACTGGGGTTGCGTCGGAGGAAGGGTTACCCGCCGCGGCGCATAGCGGATCATGGCAAGGGCCGCCTTTTCTGTCGCATTGGCCTCGGCCTCGGCGACCGGCTCGAGATCTCCGTTTTCGTTCATTCGGCGCAGCTCAAGGGAGACGCGATAGGTCTCCGGCTCGTTGCCGGTGTTGGCGAGGACGACCTCGCCGCTGCGGCGGCCATCGAGAACGAGGCGTGTTGGCGCGATGAGAAGATTCCCCTGGGCCTGGCTGGCGC
>DATJHD010000286.1:0-7495 GCA_035494275.1 Croceibacterium sp. | reverse complement strand
GGTCGCGCAAGGCGTCCGCATCAAGGTCGTCAAGAGCACCATCGGCGACATCATCCCGCCCGGCGGCACGCCGGCGAACGACTGACGGGCGCGACAGACCATGCTCGATTTTCCCCGCTGGAAGCAGATCTGGCTCTGGGCAATCACGCTCCTCGCCGCGCTCGCTTCGGTGCCCACGCTGGTGACGCAGTTCGGCGGCCAATGGCCGAGCTACCTGCCCAACCCCGAGGTCAGCCTCGGGCTCGACCTCGCCGGGGGCAGCTATCTCCTGCTCGAGGCGCAGCAGGGCGATGTCGCAAAGCAGAAGCTGGAGGGCATGGCGGAGACGGTCCGCACGAAGCTGCATGACTCCAACATCCGCATCGGCGACGTCTCGACCTCCGATGGCAAGGTCAGCTTCATGCTCGAGAACCCGTCGCAGGTCGACGCGGCGCGCCAGGCGCTGCTGCCGGCCCTGAGCGGTGCCGGCTCCGTGCAGGAATGGCGCCTCGACGTGTTCGACGGCAATCGCTTCGTCCTCACCCTCACGCAGAAAGGGCTGGAGCAGGACATCAACCTTGCGATGGACAGCGCGACCGATGTCGTGCGCAAGCGGATCGACGCGCTCGGCACCAAGGAGCCGACGATCGTGCGCGAAGGTGCCAATCGCATCATGGTCCAGGTGCCCGGCCTGCAGAACCCGCAAGCCCTGAAGGACCTGCTCGGCAAGACCGCGCAGTTGCAGTTCAAGCTGGTCGATACGACGGCACTGCAGTCCGATATTGCCCAAGGCATCGTGCCGCCGGGTGACGAGGTCGTCCCGTACGCGCCCGGCACGTCGGGCGCCGGCACACAGATCGCGGTCAAGCGTCTCGGCGGCATCCGCGGCGACGAGCTGACCAAGGCGCAGCAGACCAACAAGCCGCAGACCAACGAGCCGGTCGTCAGCATCCAGTTCAACAGCCAGGGCGCCGAGAAGTTCGCCCGGCTGACGACCGAGAACACCAACAAGCCGTTCGCGATCATTCTCGACGGCCAGGTGATCTCTGCACCGAACATCAACGAGCCGATTCTCGGCGGCTCGGCGATCATCGAAGGCAACTTCACCACCGAAACCGCCAACCAGCTGGCGATCCAGCTCAATTCCGGCGCCCTGCCGGTCAAGCTGACCGTTGTTAACCAGAGCACCGTCAGTGCCGAGCTGGGTGCGGATTCGATCCACAAGGGCGCCATTGCGATGATCGTCGGCGCGCTGGCGATCGTCTTCCTGATCGCCGCCGCCTACGGGCGGTTCGGAATCTACGCCGACTTCGCGCTGGTCATCAACGTGTTCATGATCCTCGGCATCATGGCGGTGTTCGGCGGTACGCTGACCTTGCCGGGCATCGCCGGATTCGTGCTCACCATCGGCGCCGCGGTCGATGCCAACGTGCTGATCAACGAGCGCATCCGCGAGGAGCGAAGGCGCGGCCGCAAGGCCTTCCAGGCCGTCGACCTCGGCTACAAGGAAGCGAGCCGGACGATCTTCGACGCGAACATCACGCACGTGATCGCGGCGACGCTGATGTTCATGTTCGGCCAGGGCCCGATCAAGGGCTTCGCCGTCGTGCTGATGATCGGCATCGTCACCTCGGTGTTCACCGCCGTCTATCTCACCCGCATGTGGGTGGCGCTGTGGCTGCGCCGCGCGCGCCCGGCCGATCTCAAAGTCTAAAGGAGGCCGCGACCGTGCCCCTGCTCAAGCTTGTCCCGGACAACACCAACATCGATTTCCTGCGCTGGCAGTGGCCGACGACCATCCTCAGCGTTGCGCTGATGATCGCCAGCTGGGTGCTGATCTATACCAACGGGCTCAATTTCGGCGTCGATTTCGTCGGCGGGCAGATGATCCGCGTGACGTTCACGCAAACGCAGACGGCGCCGATCGGCGACCTGCGCAGCGAGATCGAGAGGCTCGGTTACGGCGAGCCGGTCATCCAGTCGGTCGGCAGTCCCAACCAGGTCTCGATCCGCATGCGGCTGCCCGAGGGCTCGGACAAGAACGCCGGCCTCGCCGACAAGATGACGCGAACCATCTCGGCCGACATCCAGTCCCACCACAAGGACGCACGGATCGACGGCGTGGATTCGGTTTCGGGCAAGGTGTCCAACGAGCTCGGCTGGACGGCGGCCAAGGCGCTCGGTTTCGCCGCCCTGGCGATCTCGATCTACATCTGGTTCCGTTTCGAATGGCAGTTCGGCATCGGCGCCCTGGTCAGCCTCGTCCACGACGTGACGCTGGTCCTCGGGCTGTTTGCGCTCACGCAGTGGGACTTCGACCTGACGATTGTTGCCGCGATCCTGACCGTGCTCGGCTATTCGCTCAACGACACGATCGTCGTCTACGACCGAATACGCGAGAACTTGAAGAAATACCGGCGCATGCCGATGACGGAGCTGCTCAACCTTTCGGTCAACGAGACGCTGGCGCGCACCGTGATGGTCGCGCTGACGATGCTGATCACCCTCACCGCCCTGCTGGTGCTCGGCCCGAAGGTGATCTTCGGCTTCTCGGCCGCGCTGATCCTCGGCATCGTCGTCGCCACTTACAGCTCGATCTACGCGGCGGCGCCGATGCTGATCTGGCTCGGCGTCACCTCGCACAGCTTCGTGCCGACCGAATCGGCGGCCGACCGCCAGGAAAGGATCGCCCGCGGGGAGACCTAGGCGCCCGTCAACGCCGAGTAGATCGCGTCGAGCGCTTCGGCGTGGGCCGGCCAGCTGAAGCGTTCGACCGTTGCGGATACAACATCGCGATCGGGCGGTTGCTCGATCAGCGCGCGCACGGCCTCGGCGATCGCCGCCGGATCGCGCGCGACGATCCGCCCCGCCTCCGGGTGCGTCAGCAGCTCGCGCGCCCCGCCGGCGTCGCTGATCACCAGCGGGCAGCCACAGGCGAGCGCCTCGACCCACGCGTTGGCCAGTCCCTCGCTCGCCGAAGGCAGCACCATCGCGTCGGCCGCCGACAGCACCACCGGCAGCATCGTGTGATCGAGCGAGCCCAGGAAATGCACGCGCTCGGCCACACCCTCGGCGACGGCGATGTCGTGCAGCTTCGTGCGGTCCTCGCCCTTGCCGACCAGCAGCAGTTGCGCCCCAGGCACGCGGGCGAGCGCGCGGAGCACAAATGCCTGCCCCTTTCGCTCGATCAAGGCGCCCACGGTGACCAGCAACGGCGCGCCGAGAGGCAATTCGAAGCCGAAGTGCTCGGCGGCTCGTCGGCGGCACTCGATCCGGTCGAGCGGGTGGAAGAGGTCCCGATCGAGCCCCGTGTAGTGGATCCGGATCTTGTCACCCGGCAGGCCCAGCGCGGCCATGTCCCGCGCCAGCGCCTGCGAGACCGCGAGGACAACGGAAGCCTTGCCGGCGGCCGCGCGCATCTTTTTCAACGCATAGCCGCGCCGGCCCCAATAGGAGATGTCGGCCCCGCGCGCCTTGATCGCCAGCGGCAGGTCCAGTGCCTCGGCAACGAGCGCCGCGGCGGGCCCGTCGGGATAGAAGAACTGCGCATCCACCAGGTCGAACGGTGTCTCTGCGTGGAGCCGCTTGACCAGCGGCAGAACGGCATGGGCGATCAGGTGTGGATTGAGTCGCCCGCCGAACCTGGGGATCAGCGGAAATGTCGGTCGGTGGACCGCGACTTTATGCTCGATGCCATCGACGGCTGCCGCCGACAGCGTGCGGTATATGCCGAAGCGGACGGGGGGCACCCCGATCGGGTTGATGACGGTCACTTGCCAGTCGCCGCGCGCGGCCAGCGCCTCGAGGCTGCGGGCGACGAACGTGCCGAACCGCGGTGCCGAGGCGTTGGGATAGAGCGTCGCCAGCGACAGCAGCCGCCTCACAGCTTGCGGACCAGCATTTCCGCTACCGCCAGCCAGGCGGGATTGTCGATGACGACCTGCCGCTGACCCGCGCCGGGCGGCAAGAGGCCCACCCGGTTGCCTTGGCGGTCGATCAGGCGGCCGAAAGCGAATCTTCCGCCGCTCCTTGGCGCGAGCACGTCGCGGTTGATCATCTTTGGGGCGTCCTCGAAAGCGAGCTGGCGCAGCCAGAGCTGGTCGCCCGCGCGGTATTCGCCCTGCGAGGCTTCGATCGCCAGGCAGATCAGCGGTGCCGCGCTGTCGAGCTGGATCGGCAGGATCGCGTCTCGGGGAGAGCCGAGCGCCTCCGCCCCCGCATCGCCCAGGCGGGCGACGACCTGCGGCTCGGGCGACTCGCCGCCCTTGAGCAGAATCTCCGGCTCCACGCCGAGCGCGGCGGCGATGCGGTTCATCCAGGCGAGGGACAGATTGCGCTTGCCGGTTTCGAGCCGACCGACGGTTTGCGCGGTGGTCGGCGGATCGCACGCCGCGGCGACATCGGCCAGCGTCATGCCCTTCTGCTTGCGTACGTCGCGGATGCGGTTGATCAACCCGGCCTCCGGATAACCGATACGGTTATTCCAATCTCCCATTTGAACCGGCATTGTCAAGGGTCAGCTCCATCGACGCGGGAGGACAGGTGATGATGCGGCCGGCCGAGCGCGAGCTGGCAAGCTTAGGCCCGTGACGTCGTGGCGGCGTGACATCAAGGCGGAAGGAGCGTGACGGTCGATCTCGCCGAACGCCCGCTCGGTTGGCCCCGTCCTAGCGGGGCGCCTCGACCACCGACCCGTCGATGCCGGCGAGCGCCAGCGCGCCGGTCATGAGCAGACCCAGCGCGCGCCCGGCGTGACGATGCGTCGGGAGGGCGACAGGTTGCCGCGCCGACGCTTCGACGCTGCCATCGCGGCGAGGCGGCGAGGGTCCGCGAAGACATTCTCCTGCCAGTGGCCTGCCCGCCGCGATAGTCCGGACCTCTAGGGCACGGCCCGTCTTGCCGGACGGCAGGAGCTGAAACCGGCGCCTCCCAAAGGGTCAGACGGATCGCGCGCGTGCCAGCTTCGGCGGCCTCGGCCTCAAGGAGTGGGGTCCCCGGCCGAAAGCTTGCGTCCCGTTCGCCACGTCTCGACGATGAAGATGCCGAGCAGGATCGTCGCGGTGATCATCCCCAGAAGATCGAACCCGCTCACGCCGGGAAGTACCCGCTGCTGCGGCCCCAGGACGTACATCGCGACCGTCATGGCGATGAGCAGCAGCCGCAATTCGGTCGGACCGGCGCCGAGATGGGACAGCGGAAAATCGCCGATCACCTTGGCGATGAGGAAGGTATGCACCGCCAGCAGGAGGTACGCCGTCAACGCGAACAGGGCGACGTCGACGCGAACGTAAGGGCTCGTGCCGATGCCGCCGAGAATCAGCAGGATCGCCAGCCCGTCGCAGCTGTGGTCGATGAAATAGCCGTAGCGCGGGCGCTCGATGCGGCGGTAGCGGGCGAGGCTTCCGTCGAGCGAATCGCCGAACCAGTGCGTGAAGTAGCCTGCCACCGCGAGCCACAGCCACGCGGGATCGACATTGCTCATCGCGTAGGCCACGAAGATCACCATCGCCGACACCAGCGCCAGCAGGGTCAGCATGTCGGGCGTGACCCAGCCGGGCAGCTTGCGGCACAGCCAGTCGAGCAAGCGCCGCTCGCTCCTGGAAAGGAGGTTCTGCTGGATGCGGTTGACCCTGTGCGGCCCGACTTGAGCGTCGCTCATGGACGGCTCATCGGCTCACAGCAACGGCGCGGCAAGCGAATTTTGACGGATCGATGTCAGCCTTCGGCGAGTTCGGCCAGCTCCAGCCAGCGTTCCTCCGCGGCCGCCTTTTCGGCGCGAGCGGATTGAAGGTCCTTGAGCGCCCTGTCGAACTTGTCCGGATCGCGGGCGAACAGGTCCGGATCGGCGAGGATGCCTTCGTGGCGCGCGATGGCCTGGTCGAGCTCGTCGATGCGCTTCGGCAGGAGCTCGTAGTCGCGCTGGTCCTTGTAGCTGAGCTTCGCTCTCCCCCTCCCGCTTGCGGCAGGGACTTGCGGGGAAGGTGACTCCTTCTCCGACCCTCCCCCGGCCCCTCCTGCAGGCGGGAAGGGGGACTTGGGTTTGGCGACAACCTTGTGCTTTGACCGTTTCGCCTCCCAGTCTTCATACCCGCCGGCAACGATGTCCACCTTGCCCGAGCCGTCGAGGCCGAGCGTCACCGTCACCGTGCGGTCGAGGAAGTCGCGGTCGTGGCTGACGATCAGCACGGTGCCGTCGTAGTCGGCAATGACTTCCTGCAGCAGGTCGAGCGTTTCGAGATCGAGGTCGTTGGTCGGCTCGTCGAGCACCAGCAGGTTGCTTGCCTTGGCGAATTCGCGCGCCAGCAGCAGCCGGCTGCGCTCGCCGCCGGATAGCACGCCGACCTTCATGTCGACGATAGCGGGATCGAACAGGAATTCCTTGAGATAGCCCTGCACATGTTTGCGATGCCCGCGCACGTCGATCCACTCGCCGCCGTTGGCGAGGATCTGCCGCACGGTACGCTCGGGCTGCATCAGCGCGCGCTGCTGGTCGATGGTGACGCCGTTCAGCGTGCGGCCCAGCGTGACCTCGCCTTCGTCGGGCGCGAGTTCGCCGGTGAGCAGCTTCAGCAGCGTCGTCTTGCCCGCGCCGTTGGCGCCGACGACGCCGATCCGGTCGCCGCGCTGGATGCGCAAGCTGAAGTCGCGAATGATGGTCCGCTCGCCATAGCGCTTGGTGACATGCTCGGCGTTGATCACCGTCTTCGAGCGGGTCTCCTCGTCGGTCGCCAGCGCCAGCCTGGCCGCGCCTTGCGGGCTCAGCATCGCCGCCCGCTGGGCGCGCATCTGCCACAGCTTCTCGAGCCGCCCCTGGTTGCGCTTGCGCCGCGCGGTGACGCCGCGCTCAAGCCAGTGCGCCTCGATCTTGAGCTTGGCGTCGAGCTTTTCCGCTGCGCGCGCTTCCTCGGCGTAGACCGCCTCTTCCCACGCCTCGTAACCGCCGAAACCGACTTCCTTGCGCCGCAAGGTTCCGCGGTCGAGCCACAGGGTCGCCTGCGTCAGGCGCTTCAAGAACGTGCGGTCGTGGCTGATGACGACGAACGCGCCCTTGTAGCGCCTGAGCCAGCTTTCCAGCCACTCGATGCCGGCGAGGTCGAGGTGGTTGGTCGGCTCGTCCATCAAGAGCAGGCCGGGCTGCTGCGCGAGCGCGCGGGCGAGGGCGGCCCGGCGCTTCTCGCCGCCACTGGCGCTGGCCGCTTCGCGTGCCATGTCGATGCCGAGCTGCCCGGCGATCGCTTCCACCTCGTGCCGCAGCGGCGGATGCTCGCCGGCGAGGGCGAAATCCATCAGCGTGGCGAAGCCGGAGAAGTCGGGGTCCTGCTCGAGCAGCACGATCCGCGTGCCCGGCTTGATCTTGCGCTCGCCGCGGTCGGCCTCGATCCGGTTCTTGATCAGCCGGAACAGCGTCGTCTTGCCGACGCCGTTGCGGCCGATCAGCGCCAGCCGGTCGCGCGGGCCGATGTGCAGGTCGAGGTTTTCGAACAGCCATCGGCCGCCCTGCTGCAGGCCGAGGCCT